>JAKALG010000109.1 GCA_021813235.1 bacterium | reverse complement strand
TTCCTCTATGAAGTTCACGAATCCTCAAATTCGGTAATATACTTAGCCCCAATTATTTTCGACGCAAAATCTCTAGATGAGTGAGCTGTTACGCTATCTTTAAAGGATGGCTGCTTCTAAGCCAACCTCCTCATTGTCTGAGAAATTCCACCTTCTTCGCTTACACTTAGTATATATTTAGGGACCTTATTTTGAGATCTGGGCTGTTTCCCTTTTCACCAGTGGAGCTTCGCCCCCACGGTGTAACTGCCAAGCTATGGTTTCTGGTATTCGGAGTTTGATAGGTTTCGCGAGATTGCTCCCTGTCGAAACCTTCCAGTGCTCTACCCCCAGAAAAAACACTTGACGCTAGCCCTAAAGCTATTTCGGAGAGAACCAGCTATTACAGGGTTCGATTAGCTTTTCACTCCTTACCACAAGTCATCCGAAGACGTTGTACGATCTACCGGTTCGGACCTCCATTTGTCTTTCGACAAACTTCATCCTGCTCATGGCAAGCTCACCCTGCTTCGGGTCTTATGCATACTACTTAGTCGCGCTATTAACACTCGGTTTCCCTTTGGCTGCGCTGTTTTAGCCAGCTTAGCCTTGCAGTATGAATAAACTCGTTGGCTCATTCTTCAATAGGCACGCCGTTCTAGATATAAATACCTAGTTCGACTCCTTGTAGACATATGGTTTCAGGTCTATTTCACCGCCCTAATCGGGCTGCTTTTCACCTTTCCCTCACGGTACTTGTTCACTATCGATCTTTAAGAGTATTTAGCCTTAGCGGTTAGTTCCGCTGGATTCCCCCCGGCCATTCATGTCCTGGGGTACTCAAGAATAACAATAAAAGAGATAAATTATTTTCGTTTACAGGACTATCACCGTCTACGGTGTTGCTTTCCAGCAACTTCAACTAATAATTTATTTTTTGACTCTTCTAGTAAACTACATTGTCATCTTACAACCCCGCTCTCTTGCGAGAACGGTTTGGGCTTCTTCCTTTTCGCTCGCCGCTACTTAGGAAATACATATTTGTCTCTACTCCTCCTGGTACTGAGATGTTTCACTTCCCAGGGTCTGCTTTTTTATTATAAAAATAAAAATTATGTGGGTTTACCACACAGGGTTTCCCCATTCGGAAATCTCCGGATCAAAGGTAGCTAAGCACCTCCCCGAAGCTTATCGCAGCAACGCCACGTCCTTCATCGCCTCTTAAAGTCAAGGCATCCACCATACGCCCTTAAATTTCCTGTTAAGAAATTTACAAACCACAATCCTTACATTACATAAGGATAAAACAATGCTTAGAATAATATCTAGTCCGACCGCTCGGCATTCAAAATTATTTAAGCAATTTCCTATCTCCAGCCTTTGAAAAGACCCTAAGCATACAGGCTGCATGCCGGACACACTCTTGCAAGCTGTCCAAGTTAGCTAGGATAGGAGTTAAATTGTCAAAATTCAAGCCATACTTACCAAACAAAAAACCGCCTTTCGAGCGGTCGTACAGACAAAAGAAAGCCTGCTTAAAACCGCCTTTTAAACTTGTTTCTTGTGTAATTCATACTGATTAGAAGAGTATATATGAAATGAAAAAAGATGTCAACTGTATCCCTATTGGGGATTCTGTGGACATCTTTTTTCTAAAAAACCTTTAATTTTTAGTATTCTTTATGAGACATTTCCTCACCCAATTTTGCAATCAATCTTCCTGCTGCATCCTTGCCACCCAAGCCAAAAGCGAGGGCACCACCTACTGCGAGCATACCAATGATTCCAGCAAAGAGAGTGCTCATATACCCTTCTGCAACTCCGAGCTGACCCAAAGCAATAATGAAAGCAAATACCCAAATGGTGTATTTAACTAAAGAACCAAGCATGTTTGTAGATTTCAAATTCATTGCACGTGAACCAGCCATAACTGTTTTGGAAAGAAAATCAGCCACGATCGTAGCGATTATCAAAACAAAAGCAGCGACTATAATTTTTGGTAAGAATCCGAGCACATCATCTTTCAAGAAAGATGCAATGTAATCCAATCCAACGAGACTAAGAGAAGGAAGAAGGAAAATGATTATAACAAACCATTTTACTATCTCTCCTACAAAATGCCCAGAGTTAAGATTCATGCCTGCTCTTCTAAAAAAATTATCTACTTTGACAGAACGAAGTAGACTATCTATCTTAAGAGAGCCGAAAACTTGCTCAAATGCTTTTGCTATAAGAGAACCCAAGGCCCAACCAATAACAAAAAAGATAATAGCTAAAATTAGTTTTGGGGTAAATTGAATAAAGCCCCACCACAAATTTTGTAATGACGCATTAAAAACATCTCCCCACGTTGACCAAATATTCATAATAATAGATTAAAAAACATTAATTAATAAATACTTTTTAAAGTTTCGACCTTGTAAAAGTTCTATATAATTATATCAATTTTTTAAGCTATTTTTAAAGTTTGTGTGGATAACTCCTCTTGCGTTAGGTCTTGCCTAACGCAGATTTAACCATTCAAAAATCTCTTTAATAAAAGAAGTTCTACTGGGAAAATATTTCGGAAATGGCTTTACGTTTAAAATTTTACTCTGAATTCTTTTTTCTCCAATAAAATCTAAATAACTTGAATAAGTATATCCGTTTAAATAATCAATGGTTTCTTTTTTATCTTTAATTCCCTTTTCCTTCCAATCTTTTTGAATAAGTTTTACTGGGTTTAAATGTATATAAGAAAATAAATATTTTAAATGCCGATCTGTATCTGTATGTTGTGATTTAAACTTGCCTTCAAATAAGCTACCTGTTCTTTTGTATTTTTTATTAAAATACATTGAATAAGCAGTACCTAATTTTTGCATAAATTTACTTATCCCTCCTTCTGTTTTTTCAGTTATTAATATATGAAAATGATTTGGCATTAAGCAATACGCACCAATATCAACCAAGAGATTAATTCTTTCTATTCCATAAACATTAAAATTAGTATTCCGACCTAAATCGTAAAAATTAAAACTTTTACTTGAGTTAGAAATATAAAGCAAGGAAATGAATCTCAGATAATCTTCCTTGTCACGAAAAATTATTTGCTTACTATTTCCACGATTATAAATATGAAAATACTCACCTTGGGTTAAGTCTGTTGTTCTAATAGACATAACAATATAATACCAAAATTCCACTGCACTAGGCAAGACCTAACGCAAAGACCTAACGCAAGGCTAGAGGGATTTTTATTGCTTAAATTTCTCAAATTCTTCCATGAATTCTTTTGCTTTTCCTACAAGCTTCTTAACAGATTCATCCCCTTCTATAAGATCTGTTTGACTCAACGTAGCTTTTATTTTTGGTATAAAATTTTCTAAATTGCGTTTAAGAGCAGACATTTGTGCAAATTTCCCTGTTCCACTTTCATTTTCCCAAACAGAAACACCCTCCCAATTTTTTTCTGCTGAATTTTTATTGGTTTCTTCAGCAGCATTAATAACTTTTTCTAAAGGATTTTGTTCTTTCATGGTAATTTCAAAGTTAATTTATAATATTATAATAAAAAATTTTAAGCTATTTTTAAAGTTTGTGTGGATAACTCTTTAGACTGCAAAATGACTTCATGGGGGAAGTCTAAAATGTCTCGAACGAGCTTATCATACATATCTAATCTATAAATAAATTCTTTTGTATCAAAAACAGCATAAGAAAGCTCTGTGCCTATCTCGGCTTCTAGTTTACGTATCTCCTCTTCAATCTTGCTTCTCTTCAATTTGTCTCCGACAATCAACATATCTACACGGGTGTCTTTATTTTTAATAAAAATACCGGAAACCAATAAAAATTTTACCCGTCCAACTTTTTTAAAGTTATCGGCAATCATTTTCTTGTCTATCGTATCAGAACTTATGAGCAGTCTATCAAATTCTTTTCCATACTTAAAAAGTGGATTAAAAA
>JAKALG010000108.1 GCA_021813235.1 bacterium | reverse complement strand
TATTTATACAAGTAGGTATTTTCATTGAGTTTGTGGTTGCATCTATACGTGGAGTAATCTCATAATCCAAACATTTTGCACAACAGTTATTTTTCATATTATTCCTCTTTATTGTTGAGAGACCTTTGGTTGTTTAGTTTTATTTGCATATTTATATCTTTATGATTTTTTCACACTTTATTTCTGTATATCCACAATCCTCACAAATCCTTCTTTGTTCTACTGTGTGTCCAACTTCTTCTTTGTCTTCTGTCCTCACAAGTTTCTTATCTGAATATATAGACCATTTTCCGTAATTATGTCCCCAAAAACATTTATTCTTTTTCATATTTATAAACTTAATTGTCCTGTTGGAAGTCCGTATGCGAGGTACTTCTTATTGCCGACTTGTTTTTTATCTGAAATGACTTGTCCGTCTTCTCGGAGGTGGCGTAATGCTCTGCTGATAGTCGAACCCTTACTTCCTGTTGCCGTTCTTACGTAGTCCTCTATGTTCCCTTCAAATACAAAGTCCTTACCTTCGAGGCGTTGTTGTTTGAGGTATTGGAGTATTGCTTCGTTATTTTTCATTTTTAATTTCAATCTTGATTTTGTTTTTCTTGGCAATCTCTTGAATCTGAAAAATAGCGTTTTCCTTCTTTGATTTCTTGTCGTACTCTTTTTGTTCTTCCAACTCTTTTCTTAATTCTTCTGATAGATATTCAGCTTTTTTCTCTGCATCTTCTTTTTTCAAGAAAACTCCACTATATTCTCCATCGTTGATATAGTTATTGTTTATATATGCTCTATATTTCAAATCATCACTATTAAATGGAAATTCTGGTTCATAAACCTCAAAATACTCATTTTCCATAATATATACCTTTACTTCTCTGACTTTTAATTGTTTAACCGAATACTTGTTATCTCCTTTCATTGGATTGATAACATAGAATAACCTATCACCGACATTTGCTTTAGTATTTACTTTCATAATTTTTATTTTTATTTTTTACCCGACCTTTCTATTACTTTATTAGTATACCATATACAATTTAGGTTACAAACCCCTACCTGTGGATAACTATTGCTTTACCGCCGTCTTCATATTCTTGATAATTCCCCAGTATTTATTAGGGTCTACTGAGAGTTTTCCCGCAAAATAGTCGTCTGCCACCTTACTTGCACTCTCATCAAAAATGAACTGATATTTCCCATTAGGCATCTTGTCTTTTCTGTATTCGTATCCTAATGTAATAAGTACACAAGCGACTTCGAATGTTGTTGTTCTGTATAATGTGTTTCCAATTTCTTTACTTTGTTTTTCGTATTCTTTTTTGAACTCTGGCTTTTTTAGATTTTTTCCTAGAGAGTCCTCAAACTTTTCAAATTTATATCCTATTTTTTTTATCATAATTATATTCCTTGGTTAATTCTCGCTTGCAATTTCGCGCATCTTATGAGTTCTGCTATCTGTTCAATAAGTGCTTTTTGTTTGTGGTAATTTTTGTATTCATCTGTGGCTTCTAGTAAGAGTTTACTCTGTGCAACACTCATATCGTCTACCTGAAGTTCTAATTGTTTGCGAGCTTTTGCTTGTTGGAGTTCATAGAGTAGTGCGTTTTCTTCTCCTAGTAGAATAGTGAGCTTCAGCGCAACCTCTACCCATACCTGTGGGTCTAGGTTTGATTTGGTTTGTTCCATTCTCTCTTTAGCCCATTCGATTATTGCTTTTGATTTGCTTTCCATTGTTTTATTTCTTCTATTCGTTCTTCATAAAATGCGACTGTCTTATGCCACGATTTCCGTTCGTTCTTTAACCTTATAAGTTCGTCATACCACTCAAAACCCTTGTTCCGAAGTATTGTTGCGTGTATCTGTGTGTTTCCTCCCAAATGATGACTAGCGTGGCATTGGTTACAAAGTTTCACGGCGTTCTTTCGTTCAAACCGCAAACCCAATGAAGAATGTTTTTCTATAAAATGGTGTACGATATTAAATCTCTTTCCACATATTTCGCACTTTCCATTGGGTTCGGTTTCTCGAAAATAATCCTGAAACGCTCTGTCCGCCTTTCGTTCAATGCTCTTGAGTTTTGAGTTACTCTGTCGTCTCATTAAAATGGTACAGTTCCATTTCCTTCTTCATCTTCTAAACTAATTTCATCGTGATTAAACGATTTATCGAAATATCCTGCTTTCGCTTGCATAACATAATCTTCAAGTGCTTTTAATCGAGTAACTACATCTGCTAATTGAGCTTGAGTTACAAATGAACTTGCTGTTTTTGGAAACTTGAATCGAAGATATGTCTTTCCCTCAACGGGTTCTAAGTCGAGTTCAATTTCTGCGTCTGGGTTAAACGCTTTAATGCGTTCCTCTTGCTTCACGTCAAACGATCCCCCATACGCTACTCTGTTGCCATCTAGAACGAGCTTTACGTTCTTGTATCGTTTTTCATTTCCATCTTTACCTTTATAGGTATAAAATGTCCCATCTTGTTTCTTTTCGTAGAAATCTTTTTGTAATACGTGTACTTTTTGAATCATAGTTATTTTGTATATTTGTTTATCCACTTTTTGACTGGGAGGCAGTGGAAAAATACCTCTCTTTCTTCTTCGTAATTATCGTTTAATTCCTTAATCTCAATGTTATTCTCGACCTTTTTGTATGTCCTCTGTTCCTTATCCCATTCCTCGGTCATTAGAGTTTTAGGGAGTCGCACGATAATACGTTGGTCTATTTTTATTCCGTAAGGTTCGAACGTGGCTTGATACCCCGCTGTTTGTAAGTTGTAATCCTCTGAAAGATGTGAGGCAAACTTGAAATCTATTACTGCAAGCTTCCCTGTCTTCATCATAGCGAGTGCGTCCAGTTGTCCTGCGTAACCTTTTTCTGGGTACGCAACACGAGCTTCACTTAATATCCAATAATCAACATTCTTTTCTGCCCATTCTTTGAACTGATTAAAAGGTCTCACTAGGTTATCAGTTGGTACGGGTTCTGCTTCACCACGGATTTTTGCTTTTACATATTTCTCAAGAAGTGCGTGTCCTTGTTCCCCATCTATGAGTGCTTCCTTACTCTTTTTTCTGCTTGCACCTTTGGCTTCCTTTAGGATGGCGATATAATCCTCAACTTTCTTACACGCTTTTATCTTTTCCCAGACGCTCAATGCTTTCTCTGTGTCGCCCTCATAGTCAGAATACCCTAACGCTTTTACTGCCTCTTTCGCTCCCCACGCAGAAAGCCAGTCCTTTGGAATGATAGATGAAACTGTACTCACACCTTGTAACCAATCCCCATTTTCGGTGCTGGTATAGATGTGATTTTCTTCCTCAAACTTTACCCGCTTCATCATATCTAATACCGCGTCTCTAATTTGTTGTACTAGCTCTTCATTCATCTTTTTTGTTCTTGTTTTTAACCTTTAATAATTCTTCTTGAACTTCTAAACCTGCTGATATTGATGAGATAAAGAGTTGTGCGTTACTTAGTGCTTTTTGTATCTTTGAAATCTCGCTTGCGTTCATTATCTGATTTGCATTTGAGAAATCGCTGAAAAGTGATGAAGCACTTTCTAACTCGGTACTTGCAAACTCTACTCTCTGGGTGATTGCTGTTTCTTGTATGTGTTGAGTCATAGTTATTCTAAATTTTCCCTTTCAATCGCCTCTTGATACGTTTTTCTTTGTTGGTCTGTTCCAATGAATACAGGTTCTCCGCTATCGTCATCAATTTCCCCTGTAAAAGCTAATCCGCACATATCCGCAATATTAAGTTTTGTTTGTAAGTATAAGGTTTTCATATTTATCGTTCTTCGTTTGTTTCAAAGTTCGGCTCTTTTATTTCTCTGTCCTCATGTTTCCATTCGTCATCTCTTATGAGATAGTCAATTTGTTCCATATTAAAGAGAGTATAGAAACATTGCGACTAGATACATTGAAGTACCCGCACCGACCATTGCGAGGACACTTTTTAAAACCTCA
>JAKALG010000107.1 GCA_021813235.1 bacterium | reverse complement strand
AAAAATTCTCTTCTAAATTTTTATTTGAATCTTCCCTTTTTTCCCAAGAATCCATCACTTCCCTCTTTTGAAAGTGAGGAAAACTGTCACGGTGCTCTATCTTCGTTTCGTAATTTTTATTGAAGAGTTTACTTTTCAACTCTTCTATTTTGTTTAATTTATCCTTATCGTAAGGTGGCATTATATGATTATACCATAATCTATAAATGTGTCTCCTTTAAAGCTTTATTAATTTGGCTTAAAATTTTTGTCCTATTTTCGGAAACTTTATACATCAATTCTTCTTCAAATGGTGACTTGATAAAGTCCTTTAATATTTCATTGCCACCTATATACCCCAAGTTATTCAAAATACGCAAGACGATGACAGCTTCAATATTTCTCAGTTCTTCTTTCGTTTCAGCTTTTTCTAATAGAGATAAGCCATTTAACAAATCAAGAAATAAATCTTTATTTGGATCTTCTCCAACCAACAAGCGTTTTAATAATTTTGAAATACTTGAGAAAACTTCCAAAATTTTTGGGTCCGAAAGATTTTCTAATTTATTTGTTTTAGAAGCACTCGTAATTCTCCAAAAATCTTTTCCTTTTACAAAATCAATTTTGAGATAAGAAAAATCTTGCAAAACAAAACGAAGTTTGGAAGATATTTTTCGCACGCCTTGAGCGGAAGCATATATCATCCCTAAGTCGCGGGTAAAAATGGAATAATATTTTCCTGTCTCTCCGAAATTTTGACTTCCCAATATTAAACCTTCTGTGTGGTGTATGTGGTGCATATTAAAAAATAATTTTCTCTACAGCCTCCAAAATTTGTGGAACTTCATAAAACCCTGCGGAACCGTTTAAGTGTTTTCCGCCCAACACAGAGACAATTTCACATTTTAAGTTTCTTGAAAATTCTTCTGCATTTTTAAAAGAAACAATGGGATCATCAGAGCCATGAACTACCACAAAGTTATTACAATTTTTCTTTATATTTTCAAAATTAAAAGAATCTTCTAAAAATTTATTAACACAATCATAACCATCTTTCTGAATTTTAAAAAACGGACCAGAAACTAAAACTGCTCCTCCTATTTTTTGTTCACCAGGCAAAGTTTCTAGATATCTCAAAATTGCTGGGACACCCAAAGAATGCCCAACTAAAAATACTTCTGGGCTTGGATTACCAACAGCATCAGCAATAGTTTTTATCCATTCTTCTTTCACAGGAGCTTCTCTTTTTGGCATAGGTAAAGCACAAGCATAAACATCTTTTTTTGCTAATTCCCCCATAAGCCAAGGCCTCCAACCGCCATTTGGCTCTCCATTAAACCCATGAACCATAAATACTTTTTTCATAATTAAATTTTATCACATTTACTAGCTAAAAAAACATTATTTAACACTTTTAGACGATAGGATAAATATGTTAAGAACATTATTGTTTTTTTCTAAGATTATAAATCTTAACCCCATCATTAACTTTTAAATATTTCAGTCTTTCAATAAATTCCTTCGGCAAGGGGCCAGAACCAATCCAGACACTCTTTTGAACCATTTCAAAATCCCATTCTTTTATTTGATTCCTGATCCATGTTCTGACTTTCCTCTTTGTTTCTGGTATATCAAATATTATTAGAATCTTGTTATCTTTCAATGGTTTCTGTTTTACCTTCCTGTATGGATTCTGAAAAAACATCTTCCCTTTTTGAGAAAGACAAAATGTATCATTTTTATCTTCTAAAATTCCGCGCTTCTTTAACCTATATATGTTTTGATAATATACATTTTGAGAAATTTTACGTTTTTTCTGTATCCGTTCCCATAAAATCTTTTTCCTTATGGAAGTGGAACGACAAGAGAGAAGGAAGGCAATTAACTCATCAGTAAAAGTTGTTTCGTAGTACATCTTAATATTATACCACATAACACTTTTAAACGATAGGAAGAAAGTGTTAAGAAAGTAAAATTCTTTTATTTAATTGGAAAATACCCTTTTACTAATTTTAAAAACTCAGTTTTTGTTTCTGGTGTTTTTTCATAATGCATTGGTATAATTTCTCCAATTTTTTTAAATTTCTTTGCAAAAGTAAAAGCTTCTTTGGGCCCAAATGTATAAAAAGTCCCTATTGGGAAAAAGGCATAATCAACTTCTAAATCTGAAACATCAATCCCAGATTCATAAAACATCTCACCAGCAAAATATATTTTTTTATTATCTACTTCTATCAAGAAACCAAAATTTTGTTTTACTGGAGCAGTAACATTAGGACCATGGTCTACATTAAAAATTCTAATTTTTATATCTTCAATGTTAATTTGATTGCCAGCTTCCACTTCTATAATTTCAAAAGGAAATGAATCTTTACCAAGAGCTTCTTTGCATTGGCTTCCTAAATATAATTTTTTGGGAGACAATTTTTTAATTTGCTCTAAAGAAAAGTGGTCCCCGTGTATATGGGTCACAAACATTGAATCTACTTTCACATTTTCAAGTTTTTCAATTGGTGTTTTATTGCCTACATCAAAAGCTACACGGAAACCTTTTTCAGTTTCTAAAATAAAACCAGATTGTTCAAGCTTAATGATTTTCATTTATTTTATTCCGATAAACCTTTTAGTATTTGTAGAATTACTTCATATTGAGGAGTAATTTCTTTTTTTGCTATATCGAGGCTAAGAGCGTTCCATTTTTCATTAGCTTTTTCATTTAATAAAGCAACTAGATCTTTAAAAGGCATGTCTCTCAAATACCTCATAGCGAAAGAAAAACCTTTAATTGAAATAAATCTATAACAGTCTGCATTACAACAAATTTCAGATTCTAAGGAATAAAATTTATCGACACCATGATGTTCTATCACACAATGCCGAATGTTTTCCTTTTCTTCTTCAGATAATAAAAATTTATCCAGTAATTCGTTAGCTTTATCTAAGGACATTTTAATATGCTCTTTGGGACGATTTTCTCTTAGTGCTTGTCCAATTAAACAATCCATAAGTAATGTCCCTGCTTCTACAATATCAACATTTGCACCTAATTCTTCAGCAAGCCTCTTACCTATTTCAGTAGCTAAGTCAACGTGTAACTTTACGGGCATATTCGTTTTTTCCACTTCTAAATATGCTAATTTTCGTGCTTCTATTAAAAATTCTTCCATAGCTTAATTATACTATATTTTTTATTTCTCAATCTTTATTTTAAAAACCAACTCGTCGATTTTTAGGGATTCGCCTTCGTTTGATTTAAATTCTACTTTTGAAGCGAGAATCACCTTCAATAAATCATTTTCAAATTTTTGAATCAAATTTTTTCCTTCATCGTTCGTCTCAACGACAAGAGAAATGACATCACTCGGTGTGAGCCCCATTTTCTTTCGCATATCTTGTATTCCACGTACTAGCTCACGATAATATCCTTCCTGTTTTAATTCTTCCGTAATAGTGACATCCAGTAAAACTTCATTTTCAATTTTATTATCAAAAATTATTTCTTTGACATTTAATTCATCTTTAATTAATTCCAGATGTTCGTTTGATAATTTTTCACCTACTTTTATTTTAAGTGAAGCAAGTGGTTGACGGACTTTTATTCCGGCTTTTTGACGAGCATCTAATCCGAGAGTGACAATTTCTCGAACGGTTTGCATATCTTCAATAATTTTCTCATTCCCAAAGCTGGGTTTTAAAAATTCCCCAAAACCCAGCTTTTGCCAAAACCCTGTTTTCTTATATTCCGGCCAGCTTTCCAAATGTACACTTTCTTCGTCAGTATCATTTTTTAATTTCAACCAAATATCTTCAGCAGAAAGTGGAGCAAAAGGCGCCATGACTTTCGCTAGGGTTTTCAAAATATAATATAAAGTTTGTTTTGCATTTTTGTCTCCATCTTTTATTCTGTCTCGTGAACGACGTAAATACCACGTAGAAAGGTCTCCAATAAAATCTCTTATTGCTCTCGTTGGCTCCAGTAAGTTAATGTT
>JAKALG010000106.1 GCA_021813235.1 bacterium | reverse complement strand
TTTTTGCTAGTCTAGGAGCATCAGAATCATCAAATCTCTCTGGTATTAAAAGTGTAGGGTCAGTGATTTTAGTAATTTTAGAAATATCTTTGCCATAAGCAGCACCGAGAGAAAAAACTTGAAAACCGCCAGAGTCTGTCATGGTTGGCCCTTTCCAATTCATAAACTTACCTATACCTCCTGCATCACGCACTATTTCGTCTCCAGGCTGTAAATATAAATGATAAGTATTCCCGAGAACCACCTGTACTCCAGCATCTTTCACTTGTTCCGGATTTAAAGATTTCACTGTCGCTTTCGTCCCGACAGCCACAAAAGCCGGAGTTTTAATTTCTCCATGCGGAGTCGTAAGCACTCCTACCCTTCCCAAACTATTTTTTAATTTTTTTTCAATTTTAAATTGCATTTATTTATGGAAGCCATACTGCGTTAAGATCTTCTTGATAAACATATCCGGCACTTAGCTCATGCTTATTTTCTAAATTAAAAGTTATATCACTACCTTCTGCATTGTGTAGAATTGATTTTTCGAGACTGGTTTGAAAAAGCCCAGAACGATTTGTTGAATGCCCATGCCTCTTATCAACCAAAATACCATCAAATTTATTTTCCTTCGCAAAATTAATAATTTCTTTTGTAATCAATTTATAAAGTTTTTCAGCTGACACTTGAGAAACTAAATCCACAGAAGGATTTGGACAATACAAAAGATATTTTTTGTCTCCCGGTTCTTCCATTTTTAAAAGCATCGTAGTTCCAACACATTTTTTACGTTCTTCATCAAAAAATACAAATTCAAAATAATTTTTATTCTCAAGCATTTTGGGATTAACTGCAATACAGACGTCCCCTACCATGCGTGCATGTGCATTTTCCCGATTTTTAGAAAAGTATCCTTTTATAAGACGTTCTTTAGACATTTTAACCTCTCCTTTTTTATTTTCATCTATCTCTTTGATTTCTTCATATTTATCTAATTCACTTTTTATATTCTCATACGTTTTCTGACGAAGTGTCTCCAGTTGCTGAATATCAATATCAACTTCATTATTTACTTCTTGAAATATTTCTTTCATCTTCTCTCTAAAAATTTCCTGGAAAGAGGAAAAATTTTCTTTTGTAAAAGAACCTGCGAATGCTTCAGCAATATTTTTTATTGATGGGATTTGTTGAAACGTATTTATAATAGATTTCGCAACTTTCTTTTGAATTGTCACAGTTGCCAATTTGTCTTCTGGAACCTGAGAAAGCTCATTTAATATTTTTGAAGAAAGCTTCTCTCCTTTTTTAATTTCATCTCCAATATCTTTAACAAACAAACCTTTGTCTTCTGAATTACTTACTTTCTTGCCTATTTCTTTAAGCGTCTCTTTCATTAAGTCGCCATAACGTTCAGAAAGCTCTGAAAGCATCACATATTCTTTACCTTCCATTTTTTCATACATATCTGTTCTATCTACACTTTCTCTAACAAATTGATCATAATTCCCGTGCAATTGATAAGCCAATAAAAGATCGACTGACTTCGAATCATTACGATTTTTACGTATATATTCTATTATCTTTCCCTCAAGAGTTTTTGACTCTGTTTCTGGAAAATTTTGGGAAATGAAATCTGTTAGATTCTCATTGCTTGCGGCTAAGTTTTCAATATCTTTAATTCTGTTTTGATAATTTGAGAGCAATTCTGGATCTTTATTATAACCATCTTTAATTTTATAACCCACAACACCAGAAAGGCGCATTTGATAACCATTTTTATCGAAATTATAAGAATCTAAATCTTCACTTCTGTCTTTGTATTGATTGATGTATGTATAAGTATTATAATTTCGAGTTGGATAAACTTCCTGACAAACTTTTATATAAATTCTATTGTCTTCAATTGAAATTGGTTTATTTTTAGTTAGATTAGAAACATTCTTTTCAAATTCTTCAAAAAAAATTTTTCTATCTTTTAATGTTGATTCATTAGAATTATCAAGGTCTTTAAATTTATTTACATAAAAAATAACCATACTTTCATTCTCAGTAAAAACTTCGGCTTCCTCTATTAATTGGATGATCTCTTTCTTTTTGGACTCCGGTTCATAAGAAAAGTTTTTAAAATAAAAAAGTTCTTGATATATTTCTTTTGATAAACCATTTTTAGAAAACCACCCTTTTTCAAATAATCCTTGCAGGAGGGGAATATTATTTTGGCTTATCAGTTTTTGAGCATATTCCCACTGATCTTCTGGTTTTAACAAATCTAAGTATAAATTTTCTTGATTATTTTTAACCAACTGATCTCTAAACCATACATAATCATTTTTTGAAAAATATCCAATATATTTATAAAAATTATTTAAAAAAGTAATATATCCATCTTCAATATATTTTTTAATTTTTTCTATTTTATCTACTGATAGAGATTCTATAGGGGCTCTACCCCAATCTGTATTTCCAAAAAGGTCTTTCATCTCTTCTCCTTTTTCCTTATATTCATCTAATCCATCAAATTTTGAAATTTCTTCAAAACTTCCAATTTTTTGATGTTTAAAAGCAAAATCTATTATCTCTTTTTTTATACCTTCTTCACATTTTAATCTAGTCAAAGTATACAATATTTCTTCAAGATGGTAAGGATAATCAGGTTTGTAATTAACTACAAAAAACTTCAACTGGTTTATGTTTGAGTCTTCAAATTTTTCAACATTATCTAAAACAATATATCCAGCATTTCTTGAAATTAACTCTTTTGAAACTTCGTAACTATATTTTTTTTGTGATGAATATGTTTTAATTATATCATTTAACCAGAACGCACCAATATTTTTATTTCTTATCACTTCAATAACAAGTGACTCCGGAACATTTTCAAGATTGTCTTTAAAAGAATGTTCTGGAATCTTAGCTAATTGTTTACCAAACCCAGCTCTTACAAGCTCATCGAGCTCTTTTTCATTTAATTTTCTTTTTTTATCACCATAAAAAAAACCTAAATAATGGGCTAAATTATCAAATTCTAATTTATCTATAGAAAATTCATTCCTGCCATCCTTATAATATTTTTCTAAATCAGACAAATCACCAGACAATAAGAGCGCTATCTTGGAACGTAAAACTAGCTCAGCATCTGGCCTTTTCTCTTGATCTTTACTTTTATATCTATACCTTTTTTCATCTTCCAAAACATTCTTAATTCTCGATATTAAAATGGCCTTGGTTTCTTCAAGATTTTTATTTTCATCATGTTCAATTAATTTTCCCTGTGCAACTTGAATTTTCTTTAAACTTTCTTCCAAGTCATTTTTTATTTCTTCTTCAAACTCTTTGAGAGATTTATTGGGAGGACATAAAGCATCTACTAGTGGTAAAATTTCTTTTTCATATCTTTCTTCAAAAAGAGATGCCTCCTCTTCAATTTTATTTTCTTTTTTTACAGTTAATCCTTCCATTTTGTTTAAAGTTATTATTGTTCCACCTCCACAAATTTCAATTCTTGAATATTTACCGGGCTGGCAAGGAGCGCTTTTTGGAAAGCGTCACGAGGGTCAGAAAGAATATCTTGAACTATCGCGATAGTATAAGGAGTGAGTCCTGGCAAAGTGACTTCTGTTCCCTTTTCTAAAACAAAATCTCTCGGCATTATCATTTCAAAATTTCCTCCACCCCTACCGACTATTTGCATAAAAGTATCTTTACCTCCTATCACTACTTCTGTTTTTTCTCCAGGATTTGAATATAAAATAACTTTCGCAGTATTTGGGGAAACTTCAGCTATGCGTCCGACAGGAACAAACCCTCTCGCAAAAACTCTTTGCCCTAAAACTATTCCGCTCTTTGCTCCTATGTCTATGACTAAAGTATCGTATGGAGCCTGATTTGGTTTAGCCAAAATACTAGCTAGGACCATATTCGTTTTTTCATTTTTTCTTCCTAGAGTATCTTTCATTTTTTGATTTTCATCTAAAACAGAATTGTAATTACTCAT
>JAKALG010000105.1 GCA_021813235.1 bacterium | reverse complement strand
TCTTAAACCCCGTATTTCTTTCATTGCCCCTAAAAACATAGCCAAATTAGCCGTCAAAAGGAATTCATTGAGAAGAAAAGGATATTTAGCCTTAGAAAAACACATAAAATCCTTCCCTCCTCATATATTGGGTGCCTTTGTTTTTAAAAAAGCAGAAGACAATGTTTCAAAAATTGAAAATGAAATTAAAAACATTCTCAGTAAAATTAATTAACCTATATCAGAAAATATTGTCTCCAATAATCAGAAAATTTTTGGACTATTTTGGATTGTTGCGAAACAACTCCTGTGTTTTTTACCCTTCTTGCTCAGAATACACAAAAGAGGCTATAAAAAAATACGGTATTTTAAAAGGTTCATTTCTTGGTTTCTTGCGTATTCTTCGTTGTCACCCTTGGCAGAAGAATCACATAGATCCGCTCAAGTAAAAAACAGAAAAATAACTTTTTAAGGGGTTTGGCGAGTGACGACGAGCCAATTTCAGGATTTTTTAAGCTTCAAAAAATCCGTACCGACAAAAAGTTATTTTTTGTTTTTTATAAAAATACTTGGATTTTTGGAAGTTTTCATATAGAATGGAATAATGTCATATCTTTGGAACCTTATTCTCTATAAACCATTTTTAAACGCCCTCGCCTTCCTCATTTCCATTGTTCCTGGTGGCGATGTTGGCGTTGCTGTCATAATACTCACTGTTTTAGTTAAAACAGTCCTATATCCTCTCTCGCAGCGTTCTATTGAAAGCCAAATAAAGATGAATTTACTTGCTCCAGAGCTTAAAAAGATAAAAGACAGTGGGGCTTCTAAAGAAGAGCAGGCAAAACAGACGTTTGAACTGTATAAACACCATAAAACTAACCCATTTTCTGGTTGTTTTTTAGTTTTGATTCAAATCCCTATAATTTTCGCTCTATATTATGTTTTTTTGAAAGGAATCACAATAGATGGCAGCATGCTCTATTCCTTCGTTCATACTCCAGCAAGCGTAAATATGCTTTTCTTAGGAATTTTAGATATTAGTCAAAAAGGTTTGATAGTTTTAGCCTTACTTGCTGGTATTTCTCAATATTTTCAAGCAGTTCTTATGCCTAAACCAGCTGTTCAAAATAAAGACTCTAAGTCATTTCAAGACAACCTAACTAACAGCATGCAAACTCAGATGAAATATGTTTTTCCTTTTGTTATCGCATTTATTGCTTATAGCGTCTCTGGGGCTGTTGCATTATATTGGATTACGAGTAATATATTTGCCATAGGCCAGCAATTGTATGCAAATAGAAAAAGAAAGCTGGCCTTGGAAGCGGTAAATAAACCCCAGTAGTAAAGTAGTAAAGCTCACTACAGGGCAGGTAATTTTATGGATAAAAAAGAAATACAAAATTTAATAAAAGAATTAATAGAAAAAACTACAATCCCTGTAAGCAAAATTTCTATTGATGAGGACAAACCAACCACACTTCATTCAAATGGCGACAAAACCATTTGGTTTGGAGTAGAAGTAAGTCAACCTCACTACTTTTGGGACCGCGGAGGTGAAGCTTTAAATGCTATCAATCACCTTGTCCGCAGAATAATTGAAAATAAAACCTCTCCTGTTCTCAATGTAGGAGAAAAACAAGATGGTTTAGGGATTTTAGTTGACATAAATGGTTTTCAAAAGAAAAAAATAGAAAATATTCATGCTATTGCGCATATGATGGCAGAACGTGCTAGATATTTTAAATCAAATATAGAAATTGACCCAATGCCTGCTTTTGACCGCAGAATAGTCCATGAATTTTTATCTGATGCCACTGATCTTAAAACCGAATCACAAGGTGAAGGACTTTCTCGTAGGGTGGTCATCAAATATATAGGTAGTATCTAAATAATTAAAATAAAAAATTTTGTTTTTGACTTTTTATTTTAGATTTAACTCCCAAAGATAAGAATCTTTTTTGTTTACAAAAAATAGAAAGTTTTGTCCTTCATCTAGGGTAAGTTTTGTGCCGTCTACTTCCTCTCCCGCCATTGTTGCGGGATCTCCTAAAAGCGTGGTACTACCACTTGCGATATCAATTTTCCATATTTGGTCAGAGAAAGAAACTTCTCCCTGGTACCATGAATCTGGATATCCTCCCCTGTCTATAAATTTCGGTACAGCACAATATACAGCGTCGCTGGTCGTGGTCCAGACACATTTTTCTACTAAGGTTTTTACACCGAGTAAAGTAGAATTTCCTGTTGCTATATTAAGAACATTTAAAGATAAATTATTATCAGAATAAAGAACTGATTTACCATCAGGGCTTGTAAGTGTCGTCAATCCATTTATATCACCCAAGATTTTATTAAAATCTTTCTTGTCAGGATTTATTGCGTACATAAAACCAGGAACACCATAGGAAGGCTTGGTCGTGACTGTAATCATCTTACTGTAAGGATATAAAGATAGCCACTCTGTAAAAGGAGAATCAAGAACTTGAACCTTTTTATTATCTTGTAGTCCATATGTGATACCTGCTGCACTGTCTCCTATGTCAAACAAATAAAACATTTTTGAAGAGTCTGATGAGATACTTACATCAGAAATATTTTCTGGCAAAAAAGAACCAGTGACATCACTTGTGCCAATTGAATCTGCACCTAAATATTCTTTTTGTAGAGCCCCGACGAAAGTTTCTATTGTTTTGTTGTCGTCTTTTAGGTATCGCATTATCACAGATTGTCCGTTATTTCCAAAAAATGCCTCATAAACTCTTGGTATTATATTAGAAGAGAATTTACGCTCGTCCAGTTTGTCTGCGAATGTTTGATAAATATTTCCTGTGGCTCTGTTTACATATCTTAAGGCTGGAGCAAATTCACTCGGTGGAACTACAGGTTTTATACCCCCTCCTTTCTCCTCCCCCTTAGTAAGGGGGAGGTTGGGTAGGGGTATGTCTTGCGTTATTGTTTGTATATCCTTTAATCTCTCTTTCATAAATACTCCAAATCCGGCTACTGGGAAACTAGAAACTTTTTTTAATTTTGAATTTTGAACACTATCTCCTCCTGTCGGAACATATCCTGAAACATCAGCTGGAGCTCCTCCATTATCTGCTGGCGTTACAGTTTTACTTTTTCCAAATGGTAAAAAGTTTGCAAAAAAGTTTGTACCTTGGGGTGTGGCTCCGTTTTGAGCAGGTCGGTAGAAGTAGAAAAAACCAAAAGCCACGGCCACAATGATTACAAGAATGATTATTAATAAAATGACGTTTCTTTTTGACATAATGTTTATTTTTAATTACTAATTCATATTATATATATCAGACATTTTTGTTCTTGCTGTAATGTTTTTACCGTTATCATTAAAATAACCAATGATAGCGTTTACATAGTTGTTGTTTAGCCTTGCTCCTGTCGCGTATATTCTTAAGTATTGGTATAAAGACCCGTCATATGTTTCATTACCTAGAGCACAGGGAATTTTAGCTCCTATTTTATAACTTCCTTGTCCACTAACCACTTTTGTTGCTTGTGCTTGAATCCCTTCTGTTAGTGTCGAAAATGATTTAGTAGCCCCATTATCCGTGTTTCCTATGTTACCAGGATTATTTGTTTTATATGACTTGCTGTTTGGATAAAATCCTTCGAACCCAGCTTGTGCAGTTATTAAATATTTCCTTCCATTTGTTATTGATCCAATTGTGTTTATTGTTTTCAAATATTCTGGCATTGCGGGTTTAGACATTATCGATTTCATGGATGTACCTTGCGCGTTGTCAGGGCTAGGTGGGTTGGTTGTTGATATACACAAAGATGTGTCTGACCCAGTTGATGTATCATCTGAAGATATCGTTATTGTTGCTTGTGGTAAATTATTCAAACAAGCATTTAGTAATTGTGGATTTATTGTATTTAAAATAACAAAAGCACCAAGGGCAATAAGTAGTCCCAATACTGCGTGCATTATAGTTTCCTTGCCAGCTTCTTTAGAAGACACTAGGTCACTGGTCATATACTCT
>JAKALG010000104.1 GCA_021813235.1 bacterium | reverse complement strand
GTGGTTTTTGATATGGAAAAAAGTGAGACAACACGTAGTCAGTTAAAAGTATTTATTGAGAGATCAGAGGAATTAATGAGAAAATAAAATATCCCGCCATAAAGACGGGATATTTTATATGCGCGGTATTTGTTGGACAAAATTCGAATGTATTTCGAGCAGAATCCCGAGGACTAATGCGCGCCTCGTCCGCTCCCTTCGGTCGCGGTACAAAACCAAAAATTTTCCTTCCTTTCTTAGATTTTCGGCGGGGGGTGTGGGGGGAGCCGACAAAAAACGGAAAGGAAATTTTTGGTTTTGATTCGCCGCTTCAGTCTCCGAAAAGAGCAGTATTTGTATTTTAGCACTTTTGGTTGCTCTTTTCTCCGTCTTCGCGGCGAGACGAGGCGCTTCCTCTCCGTGTTTAGTGGTAACTCTAAACCCTGTGGCTTCGTTTACTGGTCGTGATAAATCAAAATATTGATTGTGCTAGGCACAAACAAATTGTATTTGTGTTTGCCCCGCCCGCCCAGTGCGCACACAAATCCCCGCCGTTTTCAGGAGATATTAAAAAACGGCGGGGATTGCTCCCTTAATTCTTCAACTGTAACTTTCCTCCAATTTTTTCAACTGATAAATTTGTCTCCAAATTGTCCAACTGATTAAGAGTTAGCCCGATTATGCTTTCGCTAACGAAAGCCCAATTTAGTAACTGTGTTTCTAAATCCTTAAACTGATCTTGGGCGCGCAAATATGCGCGTCCTTCCTCTCCGTCAGATTCTCGTTTGAGATGAAGAAGTATAGAATTATCATTTTTTGTTTTGTTTACAACAATACAATTTTCTCTATCCAAGAAAACGGCGGTTCCGCCGATTGATTGAGATATACCAGTTGGTTTAAATAATTCTTTAACTTTCATAGTCTATGGTGTAGTAATTGTATTATTATCTAAGTGAATTGTGAGAGATGGCCCAGAATTTGCCGAATTAAGGTGAATAGTGTTCGAATCAACAAATGTTAAATCTGTAGGCCATTCATACATATCGCCAGGAACCCAAGCGATAAAATACTTGTTTGTTGTTTTGCTTAGCCCAACCACAACGCCTTTGAAATAGGCAATAAATTTATATTGGTCATTTTCGATTTGACCAGTAATTGAGGTGTTACCCCAAGAATCAAACAAATTTTGATCGTAATAAGTAAACTTAACAGGAGCCGCATAGTTCATCATTCCAGTTCTGATATACTCGTTATCGAGTTGCCATTTTTGCACAGCATTATCTGGAGAATTCACATCTAAGTTTTGTTCGCTTGTGTGTGCAATTTTTGGAGATTCAGTGATTTGTTTTGTTAGGTAGTCATAAACTTTCTGATTACCCTTTACATCTTCACTGACTGGCTCTGGCTGATTTATATTTCCATTTCCGCCAAACACACTCATGCTATACAAATGCATTTCAGAAGGCGAAAAAAGGTTGAACACAACACTACCAGCCGCACTCCCAGAACTTTCAGTTTCGTAGTAAACATAACTATGACCACCGAGCTTAACTTTTTTCGCTTCTGATGGACATTCTAAAGTTGAACAAGCCACCTGAATATTTTGGGACTGTTCCTGCCACAAATCAGCAACTTGTTTTAAAACTAAAAGACGAGGTTCGTTATATTTCCCATCAATAATACTTCCAACAATATAATATTCTCCATTATCGCGGACAGCTATAGAGAATCTGGGATTTTTAATATATTGATGCTGAATAATTTGTGCCGCTTCTTGATCCGACATTGTCGGTTGTTCATAAAAAACAAAGAAGCCAATCACTACCGCCACTATAACCGCTATTCCTATCAAAGTGTTTTTGTTCATAATTTAAAATAGCCAATCAAATAATTTCTGGTACCATTTTTTCTCTGTACCTGAATTTGATTGGGTAGTCGTTGCCTTTTCAACTTTAACAACATCAGAACTTTTTATATCTTTTTTGATTGAGGATTTTGGAACAATAGATTTTGTCTCTGTTTTTGGTACTGTGATAGTTGGAGTTTCTGGTGCGATATATGTTGCCGGTGTAGGTGGAGGAAGCTCACATGCGGTTCTGCTATTATTCCACACATAGCCATTTTTACAGTTACAATTTAAATCACCGTTAGAAGCTTTCGTACCATCCCAATCTACATTTATTCCAAAAGCGTCTTGGCAGACTTGAGTATTTGATTTTACGGGAGCTAGAACACAACCATCATTTGTAGCATTTGGTTGATATCCAACATTGCACTGGCACTTAGTGGAATCAGTAGCAGATGCATGAGAATTGATGGGGCAGGAGTTTTGAGATCCATAACTGGATGTATTTGAATAGCTAGTTCCTTGATATACGCAACTTGACCCGCTTGCACTAACCACATAGCCATAATTGCACGTGCATGTACCAGAAGAATTTGCGTAAGAATTTAATGGGCAGGTGGGAGTTGTTGGAGCGGTATAGTTGTAAGTGCCAGTGTATACGCAAGCCGTCTTACTTGAATTGACACTGTATCCGTAATTGCACGAACACCCACCCGATGAATTCGCAGAAGAATTTGCAGGACAAGTGCTGTATGTATTCCCGCTTCCAAATGTAGTATTTCCAATTCGTTGATAACTACTACCATCACTTCCAAAGGTGGTATTGCCAATTCTTTGATACGAAGTGCCGTCGCTCCCAAAAGTGGTATTACCTATCTGCTGGTAACTTGTCCCGTCGCTACCAAATGTTGTATTTCCAATTCTTTGATAGCTTGTTCCGTCACTTCCAAATACAGTGTTACCGATTTGTTGGTAACTTGTTCCGTCGTCGCAAAATGTTGTATTTCCTATTTTTTGACAGCTCGAAGCAAAAACAACTCCCGCGTTTATCACAAAAGCAGTGAGGAACAATAAAATTGTGGTGATAAATGTTTGTCTTTTCATAAAATCCTATTTTATGAAGTACCCAATATCTTTATTATAAATCTTCGCAAAAGTTTGAAGTTCGACAACATCAACCCTTTGCTGTCCCGATTCGACGTTGGAAATATGCGACTGTGGGCGCTTTAATTTCTTTGCGACCTCGGTTTGAGTCAACCCTGCCTCCTCGCGAGCTTTCCGCAATCGCTCAACAAAATAGGCGTATTCCTTTGTTCTAATTGACCTAGTCATATATTAACATTGTCTATCCAAACATTCAATATCCAAACTTTGGATATTATGTTAAACTGAATTTGGAAGCGGCGAATCAAAACCAAAAATTTCCTTTCCGTTTTTTGTCGGCTCCCCCCACACCCCCCGCCGAAAATCTAAGAAAGGAAGGAAAATTTTTGGTTTTGTACCGCGACCGAAGGGAGCGGACGAGGCGCGCATTAGTCCTCGGGATTCTGCTCGAAATACATTCGAATTTTGTCCAACAAATACCGCGCATATAAAATATCCCGCCATAAAGACGGGATATTTTATATGCGCGGAGAGGGGGAGATTCGAACTCCCGGGGGATGTTACTCCCCACAGCTTTAGCAAAGCTGCACAATAGACCACTCTGACACCTCTCCATTAAAGTATTAGGGATGTAGTATTAAGTATTGTGTAAAAATAAAATAGCACACCGATAACAGAAATACTTGAGACAGCATACGTTTTTTATGGGTAAAAATCAACACAGGGGCATAAAAACTTGCTATTTCTGCATGTTTTTGATATGGTATAACCCATGTCGCAAAACTCCGCACAAAATCAAGCTTCCCCAAGCACTCCCCGCCCGCCGGTGGTGGTGATTATGGGGCATGTTGACCACGGCAAGACCACGTTGCTTGATTATATTCGTAAAACACGGGTTGCGGAACGTGAAGCGGGTGGTATTACTCAGGCAACGGGTGCGTATGAGATTGCGTGGAAAGATAAAAAAATTACTTTTATTGATACTCCGGGGCATGAAGCATTTACTAACATGCGTCAGCGGGGAGCACACATTGCAGATTTGGCGGTGTTAGTGGTTGCCGCGG
>JAKALG010000103.1 GCA_021813235.1 bacterium | reverse complement strand
GATTTAATAAGAGCGAAAATTTGGTAAAATTTATGATAAAAAAAAGTAAAAATTTAAAAGGGGTAGGTAAAATAATAATTTATACAGATGGGGCGGCGAGAGGAAATCCGGGTCCGGCTGGGTGGGGGGTGATTTTAATTAATGGTAAAAGTGTTTTTGAATTTGGTGGAGCTTCTAAACATGCGACCAACAATCAGATGGAACTCACCGCACCCATAGAGGCATTGAAGAACCTCAAAAAAGTGAAAATAAAAATGCCAGTAGAGATTTTTTCTGATTCAAAATATGTAATTTTAGGAATTACGGAGTGGATTTTTAATTGGCAAAAGAAAAATTGGAGAAATGCTGCTAAGAAACCAGTTTTAAACAAAGAACTTTGGGAGGAGCTTTATAAACTTTCTCAAGATTTTAAAATCAAATGGACTTATGTGGAAGGACATAGTGGAGATAAATATAACGACCGCGTAGACGAAATAGCAACCAACTTTGCAGACGGCAATAAGATAGAACTTAAAAAAGGAAAATAATTTTATTTAAATTTTTCAATGCAAGACAGAATCTTTTATGCTTCTTGTTTTGGTTTTATTTTTGGGGTGCTGTTGCGCTCTTTTGTTTTTGTAAATTTTTATACCCCGATTTTAATTGGAGTAATTTCTATTGCAATTATTTTATTTTACACCTTTATTTCTAAGGATAAATGGGGGATATTTGCAGGAGTTTTTCTTTTAGCTATATCTTTTGGTATCTTTAGATTTAATAGTGTTGATGTTCCCGCACCTCAAACTTTTGAATCATCTGTCGGGCAGAAAGTTGTTTTATCTGGGAAAATTATTGATGAACCGAGCATTGGAGAGGACAATCAGAAATTAACCGTAGAAGTTTCAGCTCCCAACAAAAGCAAAACGGAGATTTTGTTATCGACCAACCTAGACCAAGAGTTTAAATATGGCGATGAGATTAATTTTGAAGGTACACTGAAAAAACCAGACAATTTTATGACGGACCAAGGTAAAGAATTTGATTATGTAAATTATCTGCGAAAGGATGGAATTTTTTATCTCATGACTTATCCGAAAATTGTAATCCTTTCTCAGGATAATGGAAATAAAATAAAAAGTGCGTTATTTTATGTTAAAGATATTTTTTTATCGAAAATGAATTTGGCCATCAGAGAACCTGAATCATTACTCATGGGAGGACTCATTTTAGGAGAAAAATCTTCTTTTGACCAAGCCTTAAGACAGAGCTTTGTAGACACTGGCACCATACACATCGTCGCACTCTCCGGCTACAATGTGACGATTGTGGCCAACTGGATCATGAAACTTTTAATTTCTTTGCCGAAAAGTATAGGAATCAGTTCTGGCATCATAACTATTTTGCTTTTTGTCCTAATGACGGGTGGATCATCGACGGCTGTCCGGGCGGGGGTAATGGCGACACTTGCTCTCACTGCTCGTCTGATAGGAAGAAATTATGATGTTGGTAGGGCGCTCATATTAGCGGGCGTGATTATGATTTTAATAAATCCCTTTGTTCTTGTTTTTGACGTTTCTTTTGAACTTTCTTTCATCGCGACAGTGGCTCTTATATTTTTCACACCTAGAATTGAAAAATATTTTTTGTGGGTGACAGAGCGTTTTGGACTCCGAGAAATTGTTTCAATTACTTTTGCTTGTTACATTTTCGTTATGCCTTTCATTTTGTATAAAATGGGCAATCTTTCTTTAGTTGCCTTACCAGCAAATGTTTTAGTTTTGCCTTTCATTCCACCAACTATGATTTTAGGGTTTTTAACTGGTTTTGCTGGTATTATTTCTTACTTTCTTTCTGTGCCTCTCGGCTTACTTTCACAATTTTTTCTCCAATACGAACTCACTGTCATAAATTTTTTCTCTCATATCCCATTTGCCGCTTTATCTATCCCAAATTTTCCACTTATTTTTGTCATGGCGATTTACGCTTATTTTATTTATAAGCTTTTTGGCAGAAGTATAAAATCTTTTTTTACTGAGCCTTTTTAAAGTTTTCTTCAATGACTTCCCAATTTAGGTTGTCAAAAAAAGCTTCAACATACTTTTTCTTTTCTGAAGTTGGGTAATCATAGACAAAAGCATGTTCCCACATATCAATACCGAGAATCCAATTCAAACCATTTAGTTGTCCTAAATGTTGTTCGTCTACCCAAGTGGCGACTAATTGTTCTGTCTTTTTATCCCAATATAATATTGCCCAGCCTATGCCACGAGTCATTGCCAGAGATTTGAAAGCACTGAGCCAAATATCAAAAGAGGGGACCAGTTTTTCAATCGCTTTTTTAAATTGAGAATCTAGTGGTAATGCTTTTGCTCCGCCCTCTAAAGACTCAAAATAATATTCATGGTTTCTCATTCCATTGAATTCAAAACCAAATCTTCTTTGCAATTCTCCTATGACATAGGCATTCTTTTCAGCATCAGCCATATATTCTCCCATTTTCTCCCAAATTAAATTGGTATGTTTCACATAGCCTGCATAGAGTTTCAAATGCTCTTCTATGTTTTTTGCTGAAATACCTTTTAATTCACCTATATTAAATTTTTTTTCTTCAAATTTTTTCATATATTTTTTATATTAAATTAATAATGTATTATGGAGATATATTCGTGTTAATATTATAGCATATTACCAAGTGAAGTTATCATGAAGATTTTCTGAAGTTATATGTTTGAGACTTACAAGAAATATTGGCTGTTTTTCTTCACTCTTTTGCTTCTTCTGGCAAATGTTTTTATTTTTTATCTTGATTGGCAGAGTTCTCATCGAGGTTTCACTTTTGCAATGCTAGATGTAGGACAAGGGGATGCTCTTTTTATTGAATCTCCGACAGGCACACAAATATTGGTTGATGGTGGTCCACCGAAAAAAATTTTAAACCAACTCACTCGCATGATGTCTCCTTTTGATAGAAATATTGATGCATTTATTATCACTAATCCTGATGCCGACCATATCAGTGGCTTTCTAGATGTTTTGAAAACTTACAAAGTCGGTAAAGTTTTTGAATCTGGTGCTTTGACTGACTCAAAAACATATCAAAACTTGAGAGATGAAATGAAGAAGAATAATATACCAGATATTTTAGCAAAGAAAGGCATGAAGCTCGACCTAGGTGGAGGAGTATTTATTGATATTTTATTTCCTGACCGCGACGTATCCGCTTGGGCGACCAACGATGGTTCCACAGTTGCGAAACTTTCTTATGGCGATACAAAAGTCATGCTCACAGGTGATGCAACTATCAAAACAGAAAAAATAATTCTGGCAGAAAATACTAAAGAAGAATTAAAGAGTACCGTCCTTAAAGTCGGTCATCATGGCTCGCGCACTTCTTCCTCATATCCTTTCGTTGAAGCTGTTTCTCCCACTTATGCATTTATCTCAGACGGTAAAGATAATAAATATGGGCATCCTCATCAAGACACATTGGACACACTTTCTAGATTAGGGGCAAAAATTCTTCGCACAGACTTACTGGGAGCAATAATTATGAAATGTGCTAGAATAAACAAATGCGCGATAAACTAGTAGAAAAGTTAATAAAAGCTGAAGAAAAAAGGCAAAGAGAAGGGCTAGAACTCATCCCTTCCGAGAACTATGTTTCAGAAGATGTTTTGAAGGCAAATGGTTCTGTTTTTACCAATAAATATTCTGAAGGATACCCTGGACGCAGATATTACGGCGGACAAGAATTTACCGATGCAGTGGAGCGTCTAGCTATAGAACGTGTTTGTAAATTATTTAAATGTAAATTTGCTAATGTTCAACCACATTCTGGTGCTCCGGCAAACTTGGCAGTATATTCTGCACTTTTAAATCCTGGAGATGTTGTACTTGGCATGGACCTCTCTCATGGAGGGCATCTAACTCATGGACATCCGATGACTTTACCTGCAAAAATTTATAAATTTGTCACATACAAGATGAAAAATCCTGAGACAGGAGAAATTGATTATGAAGATTTGC
>JAKALG010000102.1 GCA_021813235.1 bacterium | reverse complement strand
AAAAATTCTCTTCTAAATTTTTATTTGAATCTTCCCTTTTTTCCCAAGAATCCATCACTTCCCTCTTTTGAAAGTGAGGAAAACTGTCACGGTGCTCTATCTTCGTTTCGTAATTTTTATTGAAGAGCTTACTTTTCAACTCTTCTATTTTGTTTAATTTATCCTTATCGTAAGGTGGCATTATATGATTATACCATAATCTATAAATGTGTCTCCTTTAAAGCTTTGTTGATTTGGCTTAAAATTTTTGTCCTATTTTCGGAAACTTTATACATTAATTCTTCTTCAAATGGCGACTTGATAAAGTCCTTTAATGTTTCATCGCCACCTATATACCCCAAGTTATTCAAAATACGCAAGACGATGATAGCCTCGATATTTCTCAGTTCTTCTTTCGTTTCAGCTTTCTCTAAGACGGACAAACCATTTAACAAATCAAGAAATAAATCTCTGTTTGGATCTTCTCCAGCCAGCAAGCGTTTTAATAATCTTGAAATACTTGAAAAAACTTCTAAAATCTTTGGGTCCGAAAGATTTTCTAATTTATTTGTTTTAGAAGCACTCGTAATTCTCCAAAAATCTTTCCCTTTTACAAAATCAATTTTAAGATATGAAAAATCTTGTAAAACAAAACGTAACTTTGAAGATATTTTCCGCACACCTTGCGCCGAAGCATATATCATCCCTAAGTCGCGGGTAAAAATGGAATAATATTTTCCGGTCTCTCCGAAATTATTACTTCCTAATATCAAACCCTCTGTGTGATAAATGTGATGCATATATTACTAAAACATTTTTTCCAAAGACTCCAAGAGTTGTGGCAATTGTGTACAACCCTCCCAACCACTCAAATGTCCACCATTTGGTATGGAAATTAAACCACAAGAAAGTTTCTCTGCTAAATATTCTGCATTAGAAAACGGAACATTCATATCATTATCTCCGTGAACTACAGCAAAATGGTTACAAACATTTTTAATCTTTTCAAAATTAAAAGGTGTGTTCAAAAATTTATCTACTAATTCATAACCATCTTTCTTTATTTCAAAAGCTGGTCCAGAGACAAGGATCGCTCCTCCAATTTTCTGACTTTTATCTAAACTTTCTAAATATCGCAAAATAGCTGGACTTCCTAAAGAGTGCCCAACTAAAAATATCTCTTTTGTTGGTTTTTCTACGGCATTTTTTATAGTCTGTATCCATTCTTCTTTTATGGGAGCTTCTGGACTAGGCATTGGCAAAGCACATGCATAAATATCTTTTTTATTTAATTCCCCCATAAGCCAAGGCCTCCATCCCCCATTTGGCTTCCCTTCAAACCCATGTATCATAAATACTTTTTTCATAATTAAATTTTATCACATTTACTAGCTCAAAAAAACATTACTTAACACTTTTAGACGATAGGATAAATATGTTAAGAGAATTATTGTTTTTTTCTAAGATTATACACCTTAACACCATCATTAACTTTTAAATATTTCAGTCTTTCAATAAATTCCTTCGGCAAGGGGCCAGAACCGATCCAGACACTCTTTTGAACCATTTCAAAATCCCATTCTTTTATTTGATTCCTGATCCATGTTCTGACTTTCCTCTTTGTTTCTGGTATATCAAATATTATGAGAACCTTGTTGTCTTTCAATGGTTTCCGTTCCACTTTTCTATATGGGTTTTGAAAAAATATCTTCCCTTTTTGAGAAAGACAAAGGGTGTCATTTTTATCTTCTAAAATTCCGCGTTTCTTTAACCTATATATGTTTTGATAATATGCATTTTGAGAAATTTTACGCTTTTTCTGTATTCGCTCCCATAAAATCTTTTTCCTTATGGAAGTGGAACGACAAGAAAGAAGAAAAGCAATTAATTCATCGGTAAAAGTTGTTTCGTAATACATCTTAATATTATACTACATAACACTTTTAGACGATAGGATGAAAGTGTTAAGAATGATAAAAAATCATATTATTCAACTGAAAAAATACCTTCGGCTAATTTAAGAAATTGATTTTTCCTATCAATAACCCCACGTTCATGCATTATGATAACTTTTCCTATTTTTTTAAATGTTTTTGCAAAAGCAAATGCTTCTTCTGGTCCAAAAGTATAAAAAGTTCCTACTGGTAAAAGAGCATAATCTACTTCAAGCTTTGCCACATCTATACCTGACGGATAAAACATATCACCTGGAAAATATATTTTTTTATCGTCCACGGTAATAAGAAAACCTAGATTTTCTTTTAAGGAGACATTTGGACCATGATCAACGTCAAAGACAGAGATAGAAACATCTTCGATTTTAATTTGATTATCTCCTTTTATTTCTATAATTTCAGACAAAAGTTTCTCTTGACCTATGGACTCATGGCATTCATGATTTATGTAAAGCTTTTTGGGAGATAATTTTTTAATTTGCTCTAATGAAAAATGGTCTCCATGAATGTGAGATACCAACATGGCATCAACTTTAATATTTTCTAATTTTTCAACCGGTGTATGACTACCAATATCCACAGCCAAACGGAAACCTTTGTCGGTTTCAAAAATAAATCCAGATTGTTCAAACTTAATGATTTTCATTTGTTTTATTCCGACAAACCTTTTAGCATTTGAAGAATTACTTCATACTGAGGAGTAATCTCTTTTTTTGCTATATCAAGGCTAAGAGCATTCCATTTCTCATTAGCTTTTTCATTTAATAAAGCAACTAGATCTTTAAAAGGCATGTCTCTCAAATACCTCATAGCAAAAGAAAAACCTTTAATTGAAATAAATCTATAACAGTCTGCATTACAACAAATTTCAGATTCTAAGGAATAAAATTTATCAACACCATGATGTTCTATCACACAATGCCGAATGTTTTCCTTTTCTTCTTCAGATAAAGAAAAATTATTTAATAGATCATTAGTTTTTTCAAGAGACATTAAAACATGCTCTTTAGGACGATTTTCTCTCAATGCTTGCCCAATCAGACAATCCATAAGTAATGTTCCTGCTTCTACAATATCAACATCTGCACCCAATTCTTTAGCAAGCCTCTTACCTGTCTCGGTAGCTAAGTCAACGTGTAACTTTACAGGCATATTCGTTTTTTCCACTTCTGAATATGCTAATTTTCGTGCTTCTATTATAAAATCTTCCATAGTTTTATTTTACTATTTTTATTTTAAAAACCAAATCATCTATTTTTATAGTTTCTCCTTCATTTGATTTAAAATCTACTTTTGAGGCAAGAATTACCTTTAGCAAATCACTTTCAAATTTTTGGATTAAGTTTTTACCTTCATCACTCGTTTCAACAGTAAGAGAAATGACGTCGCTAGGTGTGAGTCCCATCTTTTTACGCATATCTTGTATTCCACGTACTAGCTCACGATAATATCCTTCCTGTTTTAATTCTTCCGTAATACTGACATCTAGCAAAACTTCATTCTCAATTTTTTCATCGAAAATTACTTCTTTAACATTTAATTCGTCTTTAATTAATTCCAGATATTCGTTTGATAATTTTTCACCTACTTTTATTTTAAGTGAAGCAAGTGGCTGACGGACTTTTATTCCGGCTTTTTGGCGAGCATCTAATCCGAGAGTGACAATTCCTCTGACAGTCTCCATGTCTTCAATAATTTTCTCATTCCCAAAGCTGGGTTTTAAAAATTCCCCAAAACCCAGCTTTTGCCAAAACCCTGTTTTCTTATATTCCGGCCAACTTTCTAAATGTACACTTTCTAAATCATTTTCATTTTTTAATTTTAACCAAATATCTTCAGCAGAAAGCGGAGCAAATGGCGCCATGACTTTCGCTAGAGTTTTTAAAACATAATACAAAGTTTGTCTTGCCCCGTTCCCCTTGGCAGAGTTTACTGCCTCATCTTTTATTCTGTCTCGTGAACGACGTAAATACCACGTAGAAAGGTCTCCAATAAAATCTCTTATTGCTCTCGTTGGCTCAAGTAATTTATAGTTATCAAGATTTTTTGTTGTAAGGTCTATCAATTCGTCCAAGCGAGCTAAAATCCATTGGTCGAGGATATTAAGGTCGGACCTTTTTGAAGATTCAAGTTCCGACCTTTCTAAATCTTT
>JAKALG010000101.1 GCA_021813235.1 bacterium | reverse complement strand
AAAAGAGTTTAAAATTGCGCTAGAACTGAACCCAACTGAACAAATGGCACACAACAATCTAGGCCTCGTCTATGCTAAAAAAGGTCAACTACAAGATGCGGAAAATGAATATAAAAAAGAAATTGAGATCAACCCTTATTATGATGATGTTTATTTCAATTTAGGATTGTTGTATTGGAATGAAAAAAAATATGAAGATGCGAAAACTAATTGGGAAAAGACACTTTCTCTCAACCCAAATTATGTAGATGCATATAGCGCACTCGCTACGTATTATTATTCTCAAAAAGATATTAAAAATGCGACTCTCTACGCGGGCGCCGCTTATCAAAGAGGAGCAACTCTCGCTCCCCCACTCTTGCAACTTTTAAGAAGCTATTAAAAATCCAGTAGCCGGACGCCAGGCGTCCGGCCAACTTAAAAAGTAAAGAATTCAGCCAAACGCTCCCGCGTTTGGCTTTTTTTAATACTCATATCTAGCGATAGCAGAATTTGAGTATCAGCATTTTCTCATCTACGCCATGGCGTAGATGTTTTTTATTACTTTTTATTTTTATTTATATATTCTTGAACAGCTTTAACATCTATTAATTGATATTGATGGTCTTTATCAGCCAATTCTTTTTTATATGCAATCAAATCTCGAGGATCAATAAGTAAAACTTCTATGCCATTTACATCTGTTAATATTGGATCAAATTTGCGAAAATTATCTTTGGTCTGAAACCATTTTGTTAATTCCCTATTGCTCATCCTCAAAGTATCAATATCTGTTATGTCTATTTCTTGACCATAATAATTAAGCGTCATTCCATCACAATCCCATTTTTCATTTAAATAATGTTTAAACTCATATTCAATATATTCTGAAACATCAGGCATTATAATAGGAAAATACTTTCCTGAAAAAGTTATATCTATATCTTTAATTGGACGAGGTGATCCATACACGTGAGCAGCAAAGCCACCACCAATTCTATAAGGGATATTGTGTTTATTTAAAATTTTTACAATCCACTTAAGAGCATTTGCTGTTTTTTCTTCCATTGTTTTATTATATCAAAATATAGTTTATAAAAAGGAAAGAGGGCGCAGACAACAAGTCAGGCCCTCAGTTTTGGGTAATATATAATATTTCGGGGTGTACTTTTGCTTACTACTTTAAGTTCCTGTACCCTTTCAGAAACAAATTTTGTGCCCAATAAGCAATTTCCGGATGAACAAGTTATCACATCTTGTGATTAAGTCGATTTGGGTCTATACGATACTTAACCCAGATGTGATATCCACACATATGTTATTACATATCATAAGCGGTGTGGATTCGCTTAGATAAGGTTAAGCTGTCCTTCTTTCAGATGATATCCGCCTAACATCGATTATCAACATTAGTAGTCTAGCATATTTAAGCAAAAAGTCAAGGAAAATTAGCTTATACCTTGTAAAATAAGGGGTTTTTATTTTTTAGAGATACAAGCTTTGATGAAAGCGGTGAAAAGAGGATGCGGAGAGAGAGGACGAGAGAGGAATTCTGGATGGAATTGGGTACCCAAGAAAAACGGATGTTCTTTTTTTGGAAGCTCCGCTATTTCCATCAAATGTCCGTCTGGAGAACGTCCAGAAAATACGAGCCCTTTCGCTTCAAGTTCTGCGACATATGCAGGGTTTACTTCATAACGATGACGATGTCTTTCTAAGATTTCTTTTTTCCCATATACATTTTTTGCAATGGTCCCGTCACGAAGAACGGCTTTATATTCTCCCAAACGCATAGATCCACCATAAGCATTATTCTTCAAAATTTCTTTTTGTGATTCCATTACATCTATCACTAAATTTTTTGCATTCGGATTCACTTCTCTGGTATTCACATCTTTCAAACCCAAAACATTTCGTGCATATTCTATTACCATCATCTGCATACCATAACAAAGTCCAAAATAAGGTATCTTGTTCTCGCGAGCATATCGTACAGCATTTAGATTACCTTCCACTCCACGCGAGCCAAAGCCTCCGGGAATGACAATTCCATCATATTTTTTAAGCTCTTTTAGTTTGGCAGGATTTTTTTCAAAATCAGCAGAGTTGAGCCAAGTCATCACTGGTTTTCTATTTTGTGTATAACTAGAATATTTCAAAGCCTCAATCACGGAGAGATATGAATCAGATAAAATGAAATCCCCTGTCTCAAAATATTTTCCAATCATCGCTATTTTTACTACCTCTTTGCCATTATGTGCATGCTTGGCAAAAGTTTTCCATTTGTTCCAAACTTTTGCATCCAATTTTTTCGGATGTATGTCTAAAATATTACAAATCTTCTCTGAAAGTTCCTCTTTTTCAAAATTGAGTGGAATGTCATATATACTAGCTACGTCTGGAGCAGAGACAACTCTGTCTGCGGGAATGTTACAGAAAAGAGAAATCTTTTCTTTTCTTTTTTTATCGAGGGCAACTCCTGCACGAGCTATCAAAATATCTGGTTGAATACCAGAAGCATTGAGCGTCCTCACTGCGTGCTGAGTCGGCTTGGTTTTCATTTCTCCGACGTTTTGAGGAGTCGGCAAATAAGAAACCATTATAAAACCAACATCTTTCGGATTGGAAAGTTTCATCATCCTAGCAGCTTCAAGAAAAAGAATATTTTCATATTCTCCGACTGTACCACCTATCTCTATCATTACTACATCAGCCTTCGCTATTTCTCCAGCCTTTTTAATACGTCCAATAACTTCAAGTGGTATATGAGGAACAACTTGCACACATTTACCTTTGTATTCTAGATTGCGTTCTTTTTCAATGACAGTCTTGTAGACGAGACCTGTCGTCATATAATTTATACGAGTCAAATTTATATCTAAAAATCTTTCATAATTACCCATATCTTGGTCCGTTTCATTTCCATCTTTCAAGACGAAAACTTCTCCGTGTTCAACGGGGTTCATGGTACCAGCATCCACATTAATATATGGATCGATTTTTATAGAAGTGACACTAAGTCCACGGTTTTTTAAAATAAGACCTAACGAAGATGATGTAATACCTTTCCCTACTCCAGAAATAACTCCCCCCACCACAAAGATATATTTTGTTTGTTTTGCCATAACTTATTTGTAAGGAAATTTCCTTTATTTATTCAAATATTTTCTAGTCGCAATCAGACTAGAAATCATCCCCAAAACGACGCCTGATAATAAAATAATCACAAAAATTTGAAAGATATTTGAAAGATAATAATCATAAATATTAAGCCCCAAGAAACTCGTCATATTATGTCCTAGATATATGGTTATCGGAATGAAAAGTATCAAGGTTATGAGTGTCGCGATAATGCCATAGATAGCACCTTCCACCATAAAAGGACCACGCACTCGCATTTTAGAAGCTCCGACGAGACGCATGACACCTATCTCTTCTTTAGCAATGAAAATAGTCAAACGAATAGTATTGAAAGTGATGATAATGGAGATTATTACTAAAATTAGAGTGACCAGAAAGCCAAGCTTTTGAGCTCCAGAAATAATGTTGTTTAATCTATCTATGACCACTTTGTTTTGATTGTAATTTACTTTATCTACAATAGAAGCAGAACCAGAGACAAGAGCATCATCGGACTTCATAAAATTTGCAATACTTTCATATTGAGAAACTTCTTTTGCTTTGACATTAAGATAAGCGCCCAGTGGATTATCTTTTATTTCATCCAGAGCTTGGATAGTCGGATAATCATTTTGATGACGTTCCCGGAAAAGCTTCAGGGCATCCTCTGCACTAATATAAGAAACTTGCTCTACTTCTGGTAAATTTTCTAAAGATTTTTTAAGAGCCAGTATTTTATCTTCTCCTGCGTTAACGGTAAAATAAATCGTCACATCTACTTTATTTTTTATTTGATCTAAAGAAAAATGCAAGACCGCGTTTAATAATATGATAGTAGTAATGACAGATAAGGTGATAGTGACGACGAGCACAGAGGCCCAAGAAATGATGCCACTTCTGGTAAAATTCACAAATCCTGCTTTTATTACCCTTTTTAAATCTGTCATCATATTTAGGATTAATTATATACTATATTTACCACTCTTGTCATCTCTAA
>JAKALG010000100.1 GCA_021813235.1 bacterium | reverse complement strand
TAATATTGGTAATCTCAATTCGCAAGAAGAAGGTAACGTTCGAGTTTCTGTCAAAGTAGCAGATACTGCAGAAATAAATAAAACTATTGTAGTTACTGCAAACCTCGCTTATACAATAACAGACACTGAAGCCCAAGAAGAAGTTTTTGCTTATTCTAAAAATACTATTGAGGACGGAGGAACGCCCATACAGCAAGGAGCTTTAGCTTTCTTGTTTGGCAATAGTTTTCTTCCAAATACATTGTTGGGGTGGCTTTTACTCATCTTATTAATTATCCTTGTTATTCTCGCTGCTAGAAAAGCATATTATGGAAAACAACCAGCTCCTGTCGTATCCAATACGCATAAATAAATATTTAGCTTCTCAAAAAATTTCTACTAGAAAAGGGGCGGACGAATTGGTCAAAAACAAGAAAGTTTTTATCAATGGCAAATTAGCTGTGCTTGGAAGTAAAGTAGAAAAGAGCGACAAAGTAGAAGTGAAAGGAAACAAAATAAAAGAGTATAAATATTTTGCTTACAATAAACCAATCGGAGTAGAAACAGATTCTCCAAAAGAAAGCCTCTTCCCTTTAGGACGCTTAGACAAAAATTCTCATGGACTTTTGATTCTAACAGATGATGGACGCATCACAGACCAATTATTAAGCCCAAAATATTTTCACGAAAAAGAATATATTGTGAAGACAAAAGAAAAATTGCGTTCAAACTTCAAACAAAAGATGGAAGCAGGGGTAAATCTTGACCCCGTTAGAGGCAGAGGGTCGCTGCGAGCCCTCGCGACCTCTAACGGGGTTGGAGGATATATTACTAGACCTTGTCAGGTTAAAATAATAAACGAAAATACTTTTAGGGTGATATTAACCGAAGGCAAAAAACACCAAATCAGAAGAATGTGTGCAAATCTTTTTCAAGAGGTAGCTGACTTAAAAAGAGAAAGAATCATGAACATCAAGCTAGGAAGCCTCAAATCGGGAGCTTTTAGAGAGATAAAAGGTGAAGAATTGGCTCTTTTTCTAAAAAACCTTGACAAATAAGTAACTATATACTATACTTATAGTACAAATAGGTGCGAAAAGAGTCGATTTCTAAAGCAATCTTACTTTGTATTTAACAACTTAATCAAAAAAATCAATGACTGGTACAATAAAAAGACTCACTGATAAAGGTTTCGGTTTCATAACTGGAGAAGGCCTACAGAAAGATTTATTCTTTCATAGTAATTCTCTTGTCGGAGTTAGCTTCGATGAGTTACATGAAGGCGATGCTGTTTCTTTCGAAACAGAAGAATCCCCAAAGGGATTGAATGCTACAAACGTACAACGTGCGTAATATTCACTTTATCTAAATAAAAAAAGCCCCACTCGGGGCTTTTTTTATTGTAAATTTATTTAACTAATTTTGATAAACGAGATTTCTTGCGAGCAGCATTATTCTTTTTGATAACGCCCTTTTTTGCTGTCTTGTCTATAATAGCAAAAGCGGAACTTAATAACTTCCCTGCTTCTTTTTTATCTGTCTTTGCAGTTTTCTCAATCTTTTTAATTACGTCTTTCATGGCATGCTTTTGACGGTCATTAAAAGCCTTCTGACGAAGAGATCTGCGAACTGCTTTTTTAGCTGATTTAATTATTGGCATATATGCTAATCTAACAGAAAACCCCTCAAAATGCAAACCTCTATATAAATGCTATAATAAACCTATGATTGGAAGTATAAAGGGGAAAATAATCTTAAAAACTGACAAGTTCTTGATAGTAGAAACAGGTGGCGTCGGTTATAAAATAAACGTATCAGGTGATATCATGTCGGGACTCTCTGCCCCTCGTGAAAACTCGGGACAAAATGATACTGATGTATCATTTTGGATTCATACTCATGTACGTGAAGATATTTTAGATTTATACGGATTTTTAGATAGACAAGAACTAGAATTTTTCGAAATGCTTATAAATGTCTCTGGCATCGGACCAAAAGGCGCGCTAGGTATTTTAGGAATCGCTTCTATTGAAACATTAAAGAAAGCAATAAGCACAGGAGACACGGCATACCTCACAAAAATTTCTGGCATTGGTAAAAAAACTGCAGAAAAAATAATCATTGAGCTTCGAGATAAAATGAAAAATGAAATAGGAGAAGAGAAGACAGGTACTTCCCTACGGGATGAATTAGATGCGCTAGAAGCATTGAAATCTCTCGGCTATTCTCAAAATGAAGCACGGAATGCTTTGAAAAAAGTTTCTTCTGACGCAAATACAAATACAAAAATCCGTGAGGCTCTAAAAATTCTGGCAAATAAAAATTAGAAAACCGAAAAATTTTTGAGTTTTTACTTTCCAAAAAAATAATTTTTTAAACCAGCCACAGTAAGATTGGCCATATTGGTATACATCTGATGGCGCACGAGACTGTTGCCAAATCTGTAAATATAACCATATTCTATCAATACAGACCTAACGCTTTCCAAAAGAGTTCCATTAGAACCCAACGCAATTAAACTCTGGTCGGGAGTAAGCCCCCCCATTTCTTTTTCATAAGTACTTGGAATATATTTTTTAGAAATTTGTAAAAAAATTTTCTTTGCAAGTTTTATACTTTCTACTGAATTTACCATTTGTCCTTCTGGCATATAAATATTAAAACCTTTATATATACCTTTTATCCATTTATTCTCACGTGGATAATCATTAAAGTGAATATGAATCACGGCATCTATTTTATTTTCATCTGCCCATTTGTTTATGCCATAAAGTCTGACAGCCATATTTGGGGTAGCCACATTGTGTTGCACATCTATCTTTTCAACAAAACTTCCATCATTAATTTTGTTTTGTAATTTTTTCTTAGAAGCTTGCTCAAAGGAAATTATTTCTTGCTTATTTGATGAAAAATAATCAGCAAATTCTTTCGTATAACCCATGCTATCACGAGTAATCCATACGTGAAATCTTTTATCACTCTTAAGAAGATTGTAGATTTTAGTTGCTAATACTAAATTCATATCTGCTTCTTTTATGTTGCCATATTGTGAACCCCAAATCTCATTGTCGTGTCCGGGAACTAATAATATTTTTATAAGGGAAGACGCTTGCACATGGAAATTTGGCAAAAATAATAATGCCAATAAAAAAGTTGCAAATAGCAGTCTTTTGGTTATCATAGTATGATTATAGCACTTGTCCCGTTAAAAAATCTGCGGGCTTGTATAAAGATAAATATTATAAATTAAATTTTTTAATGGGATGCCTGAATTACCAGAAGTCGAAACGACAATTAGAGGTCTAAGAAAGACAGCGGTAGGCCTTACAATAAAGGACGTTTGGACAGACCTTAAAACAAAGGATAAACGTCAGCGCGATGCGGTTGCAAATCCAAAGTATTTTTTGTTGTTCAAAAAAGAAGTCCTTAATAAAAAAATTGTTTCAGTCGAGAGACGGGCAAAAAATATTTTGATAAATTTATCTGGCGGAAAAACAATTTTAATTCATTTAAAAATGACTGGGCATTTACTTTTTAATAACAAAGATAAATTTGTACATCTTCTATTTACTCTATCAGGGCGAAATTATCTGGCTTTTTCTGATATCCGTAAATTCGGTAAAATAACTTTACTAGACCCCGAAGGAAAGCAAGCTTCCTACGGGGCAGGTACAAAAACTAATTATTTTGCTCACCTTGGTCCGGAGCCTTTAGATAAAGACTTTACTTGGCAGAAATTAAAAGAAAGATTAAGCAAAAAACCACAGGGTAAAATAAAGATCGTCTTAATGGACCAATCTCTTCTCTCGGGCATAGGTAATATTTACTCTGATGAAATACTCTGGCAATCTCTAGTCAACCCAGAAAGAAAAGTAAAAGACATAAAAGATGAAGGATTTAAAAAAATATTTGAGAGTTTGCAAAGTATTTTAAAGAAAAGTATCAGTTTAGGTGGAGATTCAATGTCCGATTATATAAATTTATTTGGTAAAAAGGGTAAATTCCAGCTTTGCCATAATGCCTATAGACGCACAGGAGAAAAATGCGGCAAAAAAGGCTGTAAGGGTATTATTTTAAGGAAAATAATAAATGGCCGTAGCGCACATTTTTGCTCTATACACC
>JAKALG010000099.1 GCA_021813235.1 bacterium | reverse complement strand
GCCTCTGGCTCAACCGTCAATCTACTGGAAACAATAGTAAAGAAACTTTATCCAAAAAAACTCAAAATTATTATTTGATAGCCTTGCGCGCATTTCTAAAATACCTCGCCCGACAAGAAATAAAAACCCTCTCCCCTGAACGCATAGAGCTGGCGAAAGTGAGCGAAAGATCGCTCGACCTCATCACCCATGTCGAACTCGAAAGACTCCTCGGCTCACCCAAAGGAAATGATTTGAAAGATTTGCGAGACAAAGCAATCTTGGAACTTTTATTTTCTACCGGTCTGCGTGTTTCTGAGTTGTGTTCTTTAGGAAGAGATATGGACCTTCGTTCAGACGAACTTTCTATCCGAGGAAAAGGAGGAAAGGTTCGTGTCGTTTTCTTATCTCCTAAATCGAAAGAAGCTGTAAAAAAATATTTATCTGCTCGCAAAGATATGGGAGATGCTCTCTTTGTACAAGTTGAAAATAAAATATCAAAAAAAACAGAATTCAAAACTCTGACTCGTCGCTCGATTGAAAGAATTGTTAAACAACACGCGACAAAAGCTGGTATCTCAAAAAAAGTCACACCACATGTGATGCGTCATATGTTTGCAACTGATTTACTCGGCAACGGAGCAGATTTACGTTCAGTGCAAGCAATATTGGGCCATGCTAATATTGGTACAACACAGATATACACTCACGTGACGGACAAACATTTAAAAGAAGTGCATAAACAATTTCACAATAAACAATCATGAAAATAATTTCTTGGAATACAAACGGGTTACGGGCGACTGTGAAACAAGGTTATTTCACGCCTTTATTCGAGAATAACCCTGATGTCTTGTGCCTACAGGAGACGAAAGTAGAGAAAGAACAATTGCCTGAAGAGATACAAAATCTTCCTGGCTATCATTCATATTTTTCCCATTCAAAATTGAGGAAAGGATATAGCGGTGTGGCTATTTATACTAAAGAGAAACCAAAGGAAGTTTTTTATGGAATGGGTATTAAAAAGTTAGACCAAGAAGGCAGACTGGTGGGTGTGAAATTAAAAGACTTTACCATCATAAGTGGCTACTTTCCAAACGGCGGACAAGGGCCTCACAGATTAAAATATAAATTAGAATTTTATGAGGCGTTTTTAAAATTTATAATGAAGCTTCGCAAGAATGGTGAACATGTTATTTTCTGTGGGGATGTGAATACAGCCCATGAAGCGATAGACCTCGCCCGCCCGAAAGAGAACGTGGAGAATACTGGCTTCCTCCCTATTGAACGTGCTTGGATTGATAAAGTAATAAAAAATAATTTTGTAGATGTTTTTAGACATTTTTATCCGGATAAAACTGAAGCCTATACTTATTGGGATCAAAAGACTCGTGCTCGAGACCGCAATGTCGGCTGGCGTCTTGATTATTTTTTTGTAGATTCAAAAATCGTTTCTAAAATAAAAAAAACTGGAATGCTCTCCGATTATTATGGCTCCGACCACTGCCCGATTTGGATGGAGATTTAAAAAATAACATTCTAGGGAATACGAAAGAGTTTATGTATTTTTGAACGTACGGAGCACGACGGTGCGAGTCTTCAGAAATTTTTCAACAGAAAAATATTCGGGTTCAAAAATATATAAACCCTGGAGTATTCTAAAGATGAATTAACTCAGGTTTAGTATTTTTACCAAACCACTTTTGAGAAAGTTTTTTTATATTAGGAGTGATGTCTGTGACAAGAATTCTGGCTTTTTTGTTTTTTGCGAGTCTTTTTTCTATTTCATGATGTCGTGCAAAATATTCTTTTAATTTTTTAGGAATAATTTCATCCTGAGAAATTAATTTCACTTTCGGACCTAGAATTTTTTTAATTTCATTTTTATAAAATGGATAATGTGTACAACCGAGGACGAGTGCATCCAATTTTTTGTTCTCAAATGGTTTTAAATATTTTTTTATAAATTGTAGAGCCAAAACTTTCTCCCCTTCTTCAATGAGGGGTACGAGCATCGGCGCAGCATTTTGGAAGACTTTCGCTTTTCGCTTCCCGCCAACGCTAAAGCTTTGGCGGGCAAGTATTTTTTTTATCTCTAAAGGAAAGGCATTGGAATTTATCGTTCCAGATGTTCCTAATATACCTACCTTTTCATATTTAGCTGCTTCTTCGGCTGCTGGTATCAAAACCCCAAGTATCTTTCTCTCGGACTCTCCCATTAATTTTCGCGTGGCATTATAGTCCACCAAATATTCTTGTTGGATTCTTCTTAAGGCTCTAGCAGAAGAAGTGTTGCAAGCTATAATGACAATTGCGCAATTCTCTTTCTTAAATAAATAATTCATCGCCTCTTTGGTGAATTCATAAACAGCTTCGTGCGAACGATTTCCATAAGGCACTCTTTTTGTGTCTCCTAAATATATATAGTCATATTGTGGCATGGCTTTTCTTATCGCTTTGGCAATAAGTAGCCCTCCTAGTCCTGAATCAAAAATTCCAATTTTCATATAAACTCATCTTAACATATTATTTTTAATTTTTATTTTCTGATTGTACTTCTAACCTTTTCGCTTCAGCCCATGCAAGTTCATAAATCTTTTTCATGGCATCTGCTATCTCAGTACTTTTTATAATAATACCAAGTTTTTCTCTCCAAGAAGCAATCATTACTTTATCATCATAAATATTTATCTCTGGAATAAAGTCGAAGGCTTCTTTTGGCACGAGGGCAGTCTCTCTTTTTTCCTTAGAATCAAAACTTTTTCGCTCTCTTCCCGTCTCACTGTCTGGAATAATAGCTCGTATGGCAATGCCCTTCCCTGCACGACGTTTATAATACTCTGGGAAATAGCCTGGCAAACCCGAATGCATATTTTCAACACTCGCATAAGCTCTTATCGGTTCAGTTGAGGTTAATGTATCTTCGTAAACTTTTTCCATCCCTTCTCTCCCTTCATAAAATAAAACCTTTGGCCTATCTGTTACATTATGTATTGATTTTAATTCTGGAATAATTTTTCTAGCTTCATTTATACAAGATTGGTCGTTCTCGATTTTTTTCAAAAGCATTTTTTCTATTTGATCTGGAGATTCAGCAATATATTCTTGTTTCGGTTCTTTGCCTGAAACTTTTACCAGCTCTTTAGACTCAAGAGAAGCTAAAATATGATAACCAGTAGGACGATTTATTCCAGCTTTTTTAGAAATCTGTGTGACAGTTCCTTTCCCTAATTCTAACAGTGCTAAATAGACCAAAACTTCTTTCTCAGAAAAACCAATATATTCCAAAGTTTTCTTTAAACTCAAATTCTCATTTTCCATAAACCCATTATATTCCAAGCTTTATTTTTTGTCAACTACTGCGAACAAAATTAGTATTAATATCTTTTAACCTTTAAATAGAGCATATTTATCTCTATATTTTGACCATACTACTTGACAATCACTTTTAATCTGCTATACTTAACATTAGGAGTAATAAATAAATGTTCATTAAATAAAGAGGTAATCTTATGAAAAAAGATGAAGAATTTTTAAATTTTCAAGAATTCCTAAAAACACATAAGGAATTATTTGAAAAAATGGATAGCCCTATCCGAGTAAACATTAAGTTTCCGGATGGAAATATTAAAAAAGGTGTAATGAATGAACTTCCAATTTTCTTTATGCCAGAACAGTTAATTGGCAATCCTAAATTTCTTGGATTTAAAATAAATGGTCAAGAAATTTTTATAAGAATTGGTGAACAAAAAAATCTGAAATTAAAATTTCAGAAGATAAATGGTTAATTTTTAGATCAGGGAAGGACTTAAAAACTTCTTCTCTGCTTTATAAAGTTAATAAAAAAGATTATTATTAATATATAAATAAAATGAATAAGATTTGCAAAACGTGTAAAAAAAGATTTGGGATGGACCAGGAGGATCTTAATTTTTATGAGAAAATGAAGTCTCCTCCTCCAAATTATTGCCCAGAATGCCGCGTAGCTCGTAGACTCTCTTTTCGCAATGAAAGAACTCTTTACAAGAGAACTTGTAGTAAGAGTGGTAAACCAATTATTTCTATTTATCCAGAAAATACTCCTTTCCCTGTTTATGACCAACATTTTTGGTGGGGAGATGATTG
>JAKALG010000008.1 GCA_021813235.1 bacterium | reverse complement strand
AATCGGGAGAATATTTAGAAGTTTTGAAAGATGTTTCGCTGGATGTTCATTCTGGAGAATTTATTTCTTTGGTTGGGCCATCTGGTTGTGGTAAATCTACTATTTTGAAAATCCTTTCAGGATTGATTAAAACAAAAAAAGGAAAAGTTGTTTCTAAGGCAAAAAAAGTGGCTATGGTTTTTCAAAATTCGGCTCTTTTCCCATGGCTCTCCGTTAAAGAAAATATTGAATTTGGTTTGAAAATGGAAGGAATTAAAAAAAGCGAAAGAGAGAAAATTGTTGCGAAAAAAATTGAAGAAGTGGGGCTTTCAGGTTTTGAAAACGAATACCCAATTGAGCTCTCAGGTGGTATGAAGCAAAGAGTGGGGATAGCGAGAGCTCTAGCCGTTAATCCAGATGTTTTATTAATAGATGAGCCGTTTTCTAGTTTGGATGTTTTTACCGCTGAAAAATTACGAGTCCTACTTTTAGATATTTGGTTAAAGTATAAAGTGACCATTATTATGGTTACTCACTTAGTAGAAGAAGCGGTGGAACTCTCTGATAGGATTTTAATTTTTACTCCAAGACCAACTTCTATAAAAAACATTGTTGAAATAAAGATGACAAGGCCTCGCGATAAAAGGTCAGAGGAATATTATAATTTAGTTGATAAAATTAGTAAGCAAATAGAATAAAAAAGTGAAAAAACTTACAGAAAAAAATATTTACTCAATATTTGAAGTTGCTATTGTTATAAAGGGGGTATACGCTTTCCTCGAAATTGTCACGGGAATTATTGCGTTTTTTGTAACTAAAACATTTATCGTTTCTGTCGTTACATTTCTCTCCCATGGAGAACTCTTAGAAGATCCTAGGGATTTATTTGTGAACTATTTTATGACTATAACTAATAATTTTTCTATTCATGCAAAATATCTTTTAGCTTTTTATTTATTCACCCACGGAGTCATCAAACTTTTTTTGGTGGTAGGTCTTTTAGAGAGAAAACTTTTAGCTTACCCCGTCTCCATTGTAGTTTTTAGTCTATTTATTATTTATGAAGTTTATCGTTATCTTCATACCTTTTCAATTCCGTTATTACTACTGACGATTCTTGATTTAGTCATCATCTCTTTAACGATCCATGAATATCGTTACATAAAATCTCACAATGTTTTTTCTTAAGCTATATATTGATTTTCTTATATAAAATGGTACTATTCTTTTGAATAAATTGTGGAGGTAATTATGTTGTGGGCAGCACTAGTTTTAATGCGGGATCCCATGAAAATGGAAGACCAAAGACTTTTTTTAGAACTAGAACCAGGAGGTGGTTTTAGTTTTAGATCTAGTAAATCTTTTAAAATAGAGGAACTGGAAGAAGCGATAGAACAAAAATTCCAGAGAAGATGGGATGAATACCTTGTAAGAATTACAAGTAATACATCAGAAGAAGGCAAATTTGATGCAAGATGCTTTCATACTCTCATGAACAAATTCTAAGTTTTATTTTAGCCTCGGTATCCCGGGGCTTTTTATTTGTTATTTTTTAAAAAGTATGCTATTATATATTTAATCGAATGAGGCCTAAGGGGCTTTTTTAGTTTATCAAAAGAATTTTTGTATGGAAATTAGAAATATCGCAATCATCGCCCATGTGGACCATGGCAAAACGACCCTGACAGATGCCTTGATGAAACAAAACGGGGGACTTCAAGATGAAAATATATCAATGGATTCAAATGCCCTAGAAAAAGAGCGAGGTATTACTATTTATTCCAAAAATACTTCTATCATGTATAAGGGCACAAAGATAAACATCGTAGACACTCCCGGTCACGCAGATTTCGGTTCGGAAGTAGAACGTGTGCTTCGCGCTGTTGACTCAGTTTTGTTGCTTGTAGATGCTGTAGAAGGTCCAATGCCTCAAACCAGGTTCGTTTTAAAGAAATCACTTGAGCTTGGTATCAAGCCTATTGTGGTTATAAACAAGATAGACAAACCTGCTTCCGATCCGCACCGAGTACACGAAGAAGTTTTAGAATTATTTTTTGAATTAGGTGCAAATGACGAACAGGCAAATTTTGAAACTGTCTATGCTATTGGACGTGAAGGGGTAGCCTTTAAAACATTACCCCTACCCAACCTCCCCCTTGCTAAGGGGGAGGAAAAAGGAGGGGGTCTTTCTCCACTTTTGGATGTAATATTAGAACATGTACAACCTGCTTCTTTAAATGCAGATAAAAAAATGTCTGCTCAAGTTTTCAACTTGGGTTATGACAACTTTTTAGGACGTATGGCTGTCGCACGAATTTATTCTGGCAAAATGGTTGGAGGAAGTCAGGTTTTTATAAAAGGAGAACAAGCAAGTACTAGAATAGGGAAGATAACCAAGCTCTTTAGCTTTGAAGGAATAAACAGAAAAGAAGTAGCGGAAGCGACTTCTGGTGATATTGTGCTTTTGTCTGGAATTCCAGACATTTATATTGGAGAGACTATCTGTGAAGATGAAAGCGTAGAGCAACTCCCACATATTGCGATTGATGAGCCGACTCTGTCTCTTAATTTTTTAGTAAATGATTCTCCATTTGCTGGACGTGAGGGTAAATTTGTCACTTCTCGGCAAATTAAAGAAAGATTAGAAAAAGAACTTGAAATAAATGTTGGACTTAAGGTTGATTTTTCTCCGGATCAGGGCGACAAGATGGGTCCATCATTTTTCAAAATTTATGGAAGAGGAGAATTGCACATTGCGATACTTTTGGAAAACATGCGTCGTGAAGGATTTGAAATGCAGGTTTCTCAACCAGAAGTTATCATTAAAGAACATGATGGAGTGAAGACAGAACCGTATGAAGAGCTAGTAATAGATGTGCCGATGGAATCTTCTGGTACGGTTATAGAAAAAATAAACAAACGCAGAGGGTTGATGAAAGACATGGTAGAGAAACATGGTATTGCTAGAATTATTTTTGATATACCGACTCGTGGACTTTTGGGTTATCGTGGAGAATTTATAATAGATACGAAAGGGGAAGGGATAATGTCTTCAAGAGTTATTGGTTTCAAAGAGTATGCGGGTGAGATAAAGAAGCGTGAATATGGATCTATGATTTCCATGGTTTCTGGCAAGGCTGTGGCCTTCTCCCTTGCAAATTTACAGGAACGTGGTATTATGTATATTGAGCACGGAACAGAAATATATGAGGGAATGGTTATTGGTAACGTCTTAAAAGGCGATGATATGTCTGTAAATCCTACAAAGGGTAAACAGCTTACCAATATGAGGGCTTCAGGCACAGACGAGGCCATATACCTAAATCCACCATTTATATTGAGTATCGAGCGAGGTCTTGAAGTTATGAATGGAGATGAATACTTGGAAATAACCCCAAAATCAGTTCGAATTCGTAAGAAATATTTAACTGAAATTGATCGTGCAAAAGCGTTAAGAAAAAAATAGACACCAAGCGTCAAAATTTTAGATACAAAGTGTCGGAACAGTTGACATTAAGTTAACATAGGTGTATTATATAGACATACAATTCAATTAATAAAAATTATTTATAAAAATTATGGCAACAATAACTTTCAAACCAAAACAAGTCACTAAAAAAATAACCTCACACCTTCAGGATCGTACTCGTGATGTCATCATGAATCGTTTTGGCTTGACAGCTGATGCAGAAAGAAAGACTCTTGAAGAAATAGGTAAAAAATACAATATCACGAGAGAGCGTGTCCGTCAGATTGAAGACGCAGCACTCGCTTTGATCAAGAAATCTCCTGCTTACAAAGAAGAGCAAGCTATTTTTGAAGAACTTAAAGAGTTGATACATTCTTTAGGGTCTATTGTTGCAGAGCATGATCTTTTAGCACATATTTCAAAAGATAAAAATACTCAGAATCACATACATTTTTATTTGGAACTAGGAGATTTTTTCAAAAAACATAGAGAGGATGATCATTTTAAAACTCGTTGGAGTGTAGATGATGCAATGGCAGAAAAAGTGCATGACTCTCTAAAGAAACTTTATGCAAGTTTGAATGATCAAGATCTTATATTAGAAGCAGAAATGATTAAAAAGTTTTTTGATCAAATGAAAGATGTTTCAGATCAGTACAGAAATGAAGAAATTGCTAAAAGATGGCTTTCTATCTCTAAAACTATTTCTAAAAATCCATTAGGCGAATGGGGTAGATCTAGTTCTCCAAACGTTCGCACTCGTGGAGTGAAAGATTATGCTTTTCTAGTTATGAGACGTCATGGCTCTCCTATGCACTTCAAAGAAGTTGCTGATGCTATCTCTAAAACTTTCGGCAGAAAAACTCACTATGCTACTTGCCATAATGAACTCATCAAAGATACTCGCTTTGTTTTAGTTGGCCGAGGCCTTTATGCTCTTGCTGAATGGGGATATAAGACTGGTATTGCTAGGGAAGTCATAAGAGATATCTTGAAAAGAGAAGGTCCGCTTTCTAAAGACGATGTGGTAGAAAAGGTAATGAAAGAAAGATATTTCAAGAAAAATACCATTTTAGTCAATCTTGTCAATCCTAAATTCTTCAAGAAAAACAAAAACGGCCTTTATACTCTAGCGTAAAAGTTCCCGTAAACCAGGTTTCCGGAAATTAAATTCTCCCCATAGGGGGAATTTTTCTTTCTTTATTTCCTTTTTTATACTAAAATATAGGGAATGATAGATTTAATCATTTTTTGGATTTATAGAATATTTCTAAGTATTTTGCCTGTTGCAGGAGTTATTGTTCTTGCTATTACTGCTTACAAATTTTGGCTTCACTATGTACAAGCAAATTTTATTTCAGGTATTGAATGGGTTTTGTTGGAAATAGTCCCCCCGCGAGATGTTTTGAGATCCCCGAAAGCAATGGAGCTTTTTATTACCAATGCCCTGTATCATTGGAGTGAAAAAAGTGGACTAGAAATATATTGGCAAGGTGCTGTATGGTTTTGGTTTTCATTAGAAATAGCTTCTATTGATGGACAAGTACATTTTTATGTTCGTACACCTTCTCGTGTAAAAGGTTTAGTTGAAACTCAAATGTATGCGCAATTTCCACAAGCGCAAGTGAAAGAAGTAGAAGATTACACATTAGCCGTTGATAAAATCACAGGAGATAGCGAATACAATTTATGGGGTTGTGAATTCAGGTTGAAAAGACCAGATGTTTTTCCGATTAAAACTTATGTTGATTTTGGTTTAGACAAAGATCCAAAAGAAGAAGTCAAAGTTGATCCTATTTCTCCAGTAATAGAACTTTTTGGTTCAATAGGCAAAGGAGAACAAATGTGGATGCAAGTTGTTGTTACTCCTTCGCAGAAAAGATATCCGGAGCATGCTCATTTTTGGCAAAAAACGCATGATTGGATAAAAGAAGGAGAAAAAGTTATTTTAAAAGCCTTGGAAGAATTTACAGGTTTCCGTGAAAGACCAGACGGGACATTTTCAAAAGAAGTTCGTTCTCCTGATTTCTTAAGGCCCATGATGGAAGGAGCGGGTAGAAAAATGTTGAAAGTTGGTTTTGAAACTGGCATCAGAGTTTGTTATGTCGCAAAAAGAGAATTATTTAATATGAGCAATAGAAGGAATATCCGTCTTATATTTAGACAATATGCTATGCCTTTTGTTAATGAACTTTGGCGTATAAATTCAACTCAGGCAGATGCTTTTAGCCCAAATTTTTTAGCTTCCTTTTTTCCACTTTCAAGTAAAAAAATTACTCGTTTAGCAAACAGAATGCTTGAAGAATATAGAGAGCGAGAGTTTTTCCATCCTCCGATGAGACATAAAATACATTTACCTTGGCCACTTTCTCCTCTTATTTTCCCAAACTTCTTTCATCATCATATAAGTATTTTAAACTCTGAAGAGTTAGCCACTCTTTGGCATTTCCCTGGTCAGATATTAAAGGTTCCCACCTTGGAACGTATCGAATCCAAAGAAGCTTCTCCTCCTACCAATTTGCCGATATAACTTACTATGGAAAACTTACCTTCATCAAACAATGAACTTGAACAAGTCGGACTTCCACATCCGATATCCAAACTGCCTTCAAAAAATATTTTTTATGTTGCCAGCATAATTATATTTTTTTTATTTGTTTATTCTTTTGTTTTTAGTGCACCTTCTGATTTTCCGGCAGGGGTGATAGTTAATATAAAAGATGGAGCAAGTTTGAGGTCTATTTCTAAAGATTTAGAGACAGAAAATATTATTCGTTCTAGAGCTGTTTTTGAGACTTTTGTAATTATCTTTGGAGGTGAAAAACATATAACAGCAGGAGATTATTTTTTTGAAAACAAAATGTCTGTTTTTGAAATTGCTAGGCGTATTTCTAAAGGTGAGAAAAATCTAGCCCCAGTCAAAATAACCATTCCTGAAGGGTTTGATATCTCTGATATTTCAAAAACTGTTGCTTCTAAACTGCCAAATTTCAATGAAGATAAGTTTTTATTAGAAGCAAAAGACAAGGAAGGCTATCTTTTTCCAGATACTTATTTTTTTCTAACTACAGACAATGAAAAAGATGTAATACATTCTATGAGTGATAATTTTGAGAAAAAAATAAAACCTTTTTTACCTCAAATTGTTTCATCTGGTAAAACCGAAAAAGAAATTGTTATTATGGCATCTCTCATTGAAGAAGAATCAAAAGGGGATGTTGATAGATCTTTTATTTCTGGAATTTTATGGAAAAGAATTTCTATAGGAATGCCTCTTCAAGTAGATGCTGCCCCCGATACTTATAAAACTAAAGGTTTACCCGAGAACCCAATTTCTAATCCAGGGCTTAAATCAATAGAAGCTGCTATCTATCCGAAGACTTCTAATTATCTTTATTATTTGCACGACAAAGATGGCAATATCCACTATGCTACGACTTTCGCAGAACATAAATTAAATAAACAAAAGTATTTAAAATGAGAAAACACAATTTAGCTTTTATAGATATAGAAACTACGGGACTTGATTTCACTAAACATGAGATTATTGAGATCGGAGCTGTTATCACGACACCGAAATTAAAAGTAATTGAAAAATTTGAATTAAAAATAAAACCAAAAAAGATAAAAAATGCCGAGCCTATTTCCCTCAAAATCACTCATTATAATAAGGAGGATTGGAAAGGAGCTTTTTCTCTAGAAGAAGCAATGAAAATTCTTTCTGAGAAAGTAAAAGATTGCATCATGGTGGGACAAAATGTTTCTTTTGATTCTCTCTTTTTGGAATACAACTTTGCGAAGTTAAAAATCAAAAACACTATGCATTATCACAAGTTAGATACTATCTCCATAGCTTGGGCAAAATTTCACAAAACAAGAGACTTTGAGCATTTTTCTTTGCGTGATATGTGTAAGCTTTTTGGTATAAAAAATGAACGTCCCCATAGCGCCTTATCAGATGCCTATGCTACATACGAGCTTTACAAAAAGCTGATGAAACTATAAAATCAGAATTACCTTCTAAAGCACCCGAATATTTTTCTGGTGAAAAATTTCTGAAGACTCGCGCCGTCGCGCTCCGTACGTGCTTTATAAGCTAATTCTAATTTTATGATTAAAAAGAAAACAGTTTTTGTTGGAATATCGGGAGGAGTAGATAGCGCTGTCAGTGCAGCACTGCTCAAAAAACAAGGATATGAAGTCGTTGGGGTTTTTATACGCACTTGGCATCCAGATTTTTTAGAATGCAATGAAGAAGAAGAGCGATTAGACGCTATGCGTGTCGCAGCTCATTTAGACATTCCATTTCTTACTTTTGACCTAGCAGATGTTTATAAAAAAGAAGTGGCAGATTATATGATTGCTGAATATAAAGCCGGAAGAACACCGAATCCTGATGTGATGTGCAATAAAGAAGTGAAATTTGGTGCCTTTCTCAAAAAAGCAATTGCTATGGGAGCAGATTATGTAGCGACAGGGCATTATGCTAAAACTAACGACACCCCTTTCTATTTTGAGCAAAAATTTTCTAAAACAAAAAATTCTTTTTCGAATGGTCTGGCTGGGGTAGGGGACCCAGGGAACCGAGGACCTGAGAAAAAGAAATTTTTGTTGAGGAAAAATAATGATTCCACAAAAGATCAAAGTTATTTTCTTTGGACTTTAAAACAAGAGCAATTAAGTAAAATTTTATTCCCAATAGGTCATTTAAAGAAAACGGAAGTCCGTACTCTTGCCAAGAAATTTAAACTACCTGTTGCAGAAAAAAAAGATAGCCAAGGAATCTGTTTTCTAGGGGCTGTAGATTTGAAAGATTTTTTGAAACACTATATTAAAGAAAAAAAAGGAAAAGTTTTGAATGAAAAAGGAGAGGAAATAGGTTTTCATGATGGAGCTGTTTTTCATACGTTAGGGGAGAGGCATGGTTTTACAATTACCAAAAAAAGTCCTAATGACGGAGCTTATTATATAGTTGACAAAGATATAAAGAAAAATACTTTATATGTGTCGCAGAATAAAGAAAATATTTGTCCTGAAAAGGACGTACGGAGCGCGACGGCGCGAGTCTTCAGAAATTTTTCAGCAGAAAAATATTTGGGTCCTTTTCAGGATAAGTATTTTCTGATTTTAGAGAATACAAACTGGATTTCCGAGATTCCAAAAGCTGGCAAAAGCTACACAGCCCAAATTCGTTACCATAGTGAATTTTTACCTTGCGGAATTGTTTGCGGAAGTCCGACTTCCGCAAGAGTTATATTTGAAAAACCTATCTTGGTAGCTTCTGGACAATCTTGTGTACTATACGATAAAGACATTTGTTTAGGTGGAGGAATTGTTGTATGATTATTATATGGAACAATTTTTTACACAAAATGGTGAGGTAATTTTAAAATTAGTAGTAGCAGTTTTATTGGGTATGTTTATTGGGGCAGAGCGCCTTCTAGTGCACAAAGAAGCAGGCATGAAAACCCATGCGCTTGTTGCTATGGGAGCAACTCTTTTCATAATAATTTCTGAATTTTTGTCGATAAAATATGCAGGAGTAAATGGTTTTAATCCGGGAATAATTGCTTCAAATATAGTCGTCGGTATCGGTTTTCTTGGTGCTGGAATGATAATGTTCCGAGATTCTCGACTTATGGGTCTTACCACAGCCGGTGGACTTTGGGTCACAGCAGGTATAGGCATGGCAGTCGGTTTTGGGCTTTTTAGTTTAGCAATTATAGCCACAGTTTTAGTTCTTATGATTTTTATTGTAATGAGTATAGTAGAAAAACCGATAAGAAAAATTTCTGATGATAATTTAGAGAAGGAAGAAATAAAATAATTATGGAGTCAAATGAAATTAGATCAAGATTTTTAAAGTTTTTTGAAGCTCGCGGACACAAAATAATCCCTTCTTCTTCATTGGTTCCTGAAAATGACCCTTCGGTGCTTTTTACGACAGCAGGAATGCAACAATTTAAGCAATATTATACTAATCCAAAAGATGCAGAAAAAGATTTTAGTAGTTTAAATGTTGCTACGGTCCAGAAATGTATACGTACTGGAGATATTGACGAAGTAGGAGATTCTACGCACTTAACATTTTTTGAAATGCTAGGTAATTTTTCTTTTGGCGGATATGGAAGAAAAGAAGCGATAGAATATGCTTATGATTTTATTACAAAAGAAATGGATTTAGAAATTTCATATGTAACAGTTTACAAAGGAAGTAAAAATGTTCCAAAAGATGAAGAGTCAGAAAAAATTTGGAAAGAAATTGGAGTTAAAAACATAAGAGAAGAAGGTAGTGATGTTTTTTGGGGTCCGACAGGAGATTCTGGTCCTTGTGGTCCAACAACAGAAATATATTGTAAAAATGCGAATGGAGAAGATGTTGAAATTTGGAATGTTGTTTTTAATGAATATTTTTGTGATGGTTCTCGTGAAAAATTAGATAAAGGTGAAGCAGCCCTTAAAAAACTTGATGTTTTGGGTATTGATACTGGTATGGGTCTTGAAAGACTAGTTTCAGTAGTACAGAAAAAAGAAAGTGTTTATGATACTGATTTATTTAACGGAGAAAAGACAAAAGAGGAAAGAGTAATGTCTGATCATATAAAAGCTTCTGTTTTTATGATTTGTGATGGAGTTGTTCCTTCCAATAAAGATAGGGGCTATGTCTTAAGGAGATTAATACGTAAAGTTTTAACTTTTGAGTTTATACTACACGAAAGTTCTACTGGTAGTATTGGAAATATAGTAAAAAAATATAAAGAAATATATAAAAATTTAAATGAAAGCAAAGCGCTGGGTGTTTTTATGGATGAAGCGAAAGATTTTTCTTTTGCTTTACAAAATGGACAGAAAGAATTTATCAAAGGGGTGGATCCCTTTATACTTTTTACTAGTTATGGTTTACCGATAGAAATTATTGAACAGCTTGCAAAACAAAATGGTAAAGAAGTAGACAGGGAAGACTTCAATAAAAAAATGGCAGAACATCAAAAGCTTTCACAGACTGCTTCGGCTGGGATGTTTAAGGGAGGGCTGGCAAATCATAATGAAAAAACGATTAGGCTTCATACAGCTCATCATTTACTTTTAGCTGGACTACAAAATATAGTTGATAAAAATATAAAACAGAAGGGAAGTAATATCACCGAAGAACGTTTACGTATGGATTTCATTTGTGATCATAAATTGACTGATGAAGAAAAAAAGAAGGTAGAGGATTTTGTGAATGAAAAAATAGAAGAGAAGTTGGATGTCGTTCGTCGTGAGATGCCTCTTCTAGAAGCAGAAAAAATAGGGGCAGAAATGGAATTTGGAGCTAAATATCCGGATATTGTATCTGTCTATTTTATAGAAGACAAAAAGGGCAACCCGATTTCAAAAGAATTCTGCGGGGGGCCACATGTGAAAAATATTGGAGAGCTGGGGCATTTTAAAATAATGAAAGAAGAAGCTGTTTCAGCAGGCATTAGGCGTATAAAAGCTATACTAGAATAAATTTATTTGTGATACAATTAAGGGTATATGGGAATCTTTTCTAGACAAAAAGGTAGTGGAGAGTTGGCGTTAGTTTTTGATATCGGATCTTCTTCTGTAGGAGGAGCTCTTTTTGAAATCAAAAAAGGAGGAATTCCTAAGATAATTGGGGTTTTTCGTGAACCTATAATCTTTGAAGAAAAATTAGATACGGAAAAGTTTTTGTCTCTAACTTTAAAAGCATTAGATACTGTAGCAAGTAAAATATATTCAGCAAATATTGGCAAACCAGCGAAAGTTTTTTGTGTGCTTTCTTCTCCTTTTTATGCCTCGGCAACTAGAACAATAAAACTTGAAAGAAATGCACCTTTTATTTTTACCACTAAGCTTGCAGATGATTTGATAGAGAAAGAAATAGTTCTTTTTGAAGAAGAACATGGTGTTAAATCTTTGGATATTAATAGTAAAGTTAGGTCAATCGAGCTTAGGAATATGAAAACCTCTTTGAATGGTTATATGGTAGCTGACCCTATCAATAAAAAGGCCAAGATGCTCGAAATGGTTGTCTTTATATCAATGAGTGGAGATCAAATTTTGAAGAAGATAGAAGAAACAGTATTCAGACATTTTCATTTAAAAGAAATAAAGTTTTCTTCTTTTGCAATGGCATCTTTTGCTGTAGCTCGAGACATGTTTGTAAAGCAAGACAATTTTCTTTTAGTTGATATCGCTGGGGAAGTGACAGATATATCCATGATAAGGAAAGACATATTGAGTAGCTCCATTTCTTTTCCTCTAGGGCGCAATTTTATGATACGTAGAGTAGCAGAAACTTTAGGTTGCTCTTTAAGTGAAGCGAAATCATTTATTTCTCTTTACAAAGATGGACATGCAGAAAAGTCTGTTGAAGAAAAACTAGAACCCATTATAAGTAAATTGAAAGCGGAATGGCTCAAAGGATTCCAAGAATCTTTGGTTAAGCTTTCTGATAATATTTCTGTCCCTTCAACTATTTTTATAACAGTAGACCAAGAATTAGCAGACTTCTTTGGAGAAATTATCAGAACTGAACAATTTAGCCAATATACTTTCACCGAATCAGAATTTAAAATTATCTTTTTGAATAAAGAAAACCTTCATGGCACTGCAGCTTTTCAAGATGAAGTTACTCGCGACCCATTTCTAATAATTGAATCCATTTATATTAATCGTTTTATCTGGTAGAATATAACTATGGCAAGAAATCTATTACAAGACATGGTAAAAAAGACTCCTACAAGAGAAAAAATTGTAGAGAAAAAAGTTGAAAGCATAAGACCTGCTCGCAATACGACCAATGCAGATGTGGAAAAATATGCTCGCAATACTGAAAGCTACGCTAGCATAGGAGGGGGAAGAATTTCTAAATCAACCAACAGAAAACCAAAATACAGGATTTATTTAGTTGCTCTGGTCTCAATTATTTTTCTTCTTTTTGCACTCTCATATTTATTTTCTGGGGCTAAAATTACATTAACTCCAAAAGTAAAAGATATTCCCTTAAACGACAATTTGTCTGCTTCAAAAGATGGCACGTCTGGTCTTTCTTTTGACCTAGTAGTTATTTCTGGAGAAGAAAGTAAAACAATACAAGGTGGAGAGATGAAAGATATTACTTTGAAGGCAACCGGTACAGTTTTGATTTACAATTCTTTTAGCACTTCCCCTCAAGTATTTGCTTCTGACACAAAACTTGAAGGTTCCAATGGAAAAATTTATAAAACTAGCAAAAAAGTGACTGTTCCAGGAATGACGAAAGCTGGTAAACCAGGAAATGTTGAAGTCGGTATCTATGCGGCAGAAGCCGGGGCAGAATACAATAGTGCGCCTTTAGATTTTAAAATTGTAAGCTTGAAAAACACTTCAAAATATTCCAAAATCTTTGCTCGTTCAAAAGGGGAAATCACTGGAGGGCTAAAAGGGAAAATGCCGGTTGTTTCTTCTCTTGATAAAGTAGGTACGGTAAGTGAGCTAAAAGCTACTTTACAAGCCAAACTCTTAAAAAAGGTGACAGATCAAATTCCAGATGGATTTATTTTATATAAAGATGCAATTTTCTTAAATATTGACGATAAGGATGTTAGTTTTGTTCCGAGCGATAACAATATGGTGACAGTTGATATTAAGGGCACCCTTTATGGTTTTCTACTCAACGAACAAAAATTAACAAAAAAGATTGTGCAAGATATCATTGATAAATATGATGATAGCGATGTCTATATTCCAAATATTCGTGATTTGACTTTTTCTTTAGCGGATAAAGAAAATGTTTCTTTTGCTGATGTGAAAGATATAAATTTTAATTTAACAGGCACTCCGAAAATTATTTGGAAAATAGATGAAGAGAAATTTGTCGCTGATTTGCTAGGAAAGAAAAAAAGTGATTTCAATCAGATTTTGACGGGGTATCCTAGCATAGACACTGCTGTTTTAGTTATCCGTCCTTTTTGGAAAACGACTTTCCCGGATGTAAGTAAAACTATAGATGTTATTGTAAATTATCCAAAATAAAATTTTGGCGGGAAAAAGCCAATACACAGGAGTTTCCTATGTATTCTCTAAGTTGTTAAAACTAAGCCATTCTAATAATTTATTTTTATGATCACTGGGGTTCTCAAAATAATTAGGGAATTTTGATGGATTTATAATTTTATATTTTTTATCTTTATACTCTCTTAAACTAGAATACAGATAAGAAAAAACATAATTAAACAGTTTATTAACATTTTTTTTCTTCTTTTCTTTCCAATTTTTATCTATTAGTTTTGCAGGATTTAAATGTATATATGAGTAAATATATTTTAAGTAATTATCTTTATCTATGTGAATTGACTTGAATACACCCTCATATAATTTACCAGATCTCTTGTATTTTTTATTGAAGTACATTGAATAAGCAGTTAATAATTTACGCATATATGTTGAAATACCATTTTCTATTTTTTCACGCACGAGAATATGAAAGTGATTTGGCATTAAACAGTATGCTCCTATTTCAATGATAGCTTCTCCTCGATCAAAAAGTTCATCAATTTCTCTTAAAACAATACTTTTTTGTGTATTACAAATATACATTAAAAACAGAAAATGTTTATAATCTTGTTCATCTAAAAAAATTATTCTTTTTTCTGTGCCACGATTGTATAAATGATAATACTCATCTATTTCAAAATCTTGTTTTCTTAGAGCCATATACTTTAGTATAACACAAATACATAGGAAATTCCTATGTATTTGTGTACAAACACATAAAGCTTGACATGTAAAGAGAGAGAGTATTCTAAGTAAAAATTTGCACAACCAACAATTTAATTAATTAAATTAAATAAGAGAGAGAGGTGTCTATGTACAATGTAGTATTTGTTTATACCGCAAAAGCGGGTGGTTATGAGGGTGTTGTTACTAGGATATCCTGGCCGACTAAGGAGGATTTTCAAAAAGATTTTGCTGAATGGTCTCAAGAAATTAAGGAAAAACAGCGAGTGCTAGAGGAAGGTGTTTCTCAAGAACGTGCTATTGAATTAGTTGAACAAACACCAAAAGCATGTCGCACTGCTGCCACGTTTCAAGAATTAGGAAAATTTATAGAAGCATTAAATTGACCATAAAATAGTAAAAGACTTCGTAAAATAATCACGAAGTCTTTTAATTTTACACATAAGGATATTAACATATTATATTGACCTATTGTTATTAATTTAGTATTATTACTTATCTTAATGAGTGATTCAAAAAACGAAAAAATTTTAACGGCAAGGGGAGTTATTACTGAATCATTACCCTCCACCTTGTTTAGAGTTGAAATAGAAGACAAAGGGGAAGGCAGTATAGATGGAAGAAAAGAAATTTTAGCGTATCTTGGAGGTAAAATGCGTATGCATAGAATTAAAGTTTTAATTGGGGATTCGGTAGAGGTCGTTTTGGATCCTTACGGTGGAAAAGGAAGAATAATCAAAAGATTGTAATTAGGCTTGTAATTTTTTTAAGAATGGTGTATCATAGTAAATATAGTTTATGAAAAGTTTTAAACGTTAAAAAATAAGGGTTTTCCCCTTGTTTTTGTCTTGTTAGAGAAAATATATAAATTAACCATGCGAATTAGATCAACAGTCAAAAAAATATGCGACAATTGTAAAATGGTCAAGCGCCAGAGGCATTTGCGCGTCATTTGTTCTAATCCGAAACATAAACAAAAGCAATAATTATGAGAATCCTTGGAATAACAGTACCAGACGAAAAAAGACTTGAAATTGGATTAACCTGCCTTTATGGTATTGGTATTTCAACTGCCCGAAAGATTTTGAAACAAGTCAGTATTGATGCAGGTAAAAAAGCAAAAGATTTGACAGAAGCTGAAGAAAATAAAATCCGTGCAATTATTGAGGGGATGAAAATTGAAGGAAATTTGAAAAGAGAAATTTCTGCAAACATCAAAAGATTGAAAGATATTAAGACATATAGAGGCGTCAGACACATGAAGAGATTGCCAGTTAGAGGTCAACGTACAAAGACAAATTCTAGGACAGTCAGAGGTAATGTCAGACGTACAATGGCATCAGGTAAGAGAAAAGAAAGTAAAACATAATTAATTTATAAATATTTAAACACATGGGAAAAACAAAGCTTACAACTAAACCAGTGGAAGAATCCAACGCAGAAACTACTCCAAAAGAAGGAGAAGTAAAAGTAACGACAAAAACACCAAAGAAAAAAATTACTTCTGGTATTTTATTTATTGATGCGACCTTTAATAATACCAAAGTTCTTTTTGGAGATAAGTTAGGTAATACACTATTTTGGTCAAGCGCAGGAAGTTTAGGTTTTAGAGGAGCAAAAAAGGGAACTCCATTCGCTGCTTCTAAAGTAGGAGATTTGATTGGAGACAAAGCAGCTGCTCTTGGAGTAAAGGAATCTGATGTAGTAGTACGAGGTGTCGGATCAGGGCGTGAGCCAGTCATTAGAGCTTTCATGGCTCATGGTATAGAAATTACTGCCATAAAAGATGCCACTCCAGTGCCACACAATGGGCCAAAAGCTAAAAAACCAAGAAGAGTATAATTTAATTTTTTAATAATATATATGATAAGTAAACCAAAATTTAAAATAGGAAGAAGGTTAGGAGCTGGAGTATATGACAAATGTCAAACCCCAAAATTTAGTGCTTCTTCTGGTAAATTTGCAGGCCCAGGAGCACGTCGTCCAAAAGCACTTTCAGAGTATGGGGCACAACTTATTGAAAAACAGAAAGTTCGTTTTTCTTATGGTATTACAGAACGTCAGCTTTCAAATTATGTAGAGAAAGCTTCTCATATCAAAGGTGCTGGTACGGCAGAAAAATTTTATGAAGAATTAGAATCTCGTTTAGATAACGTAGTTTACCGAATGGGGCTTGCTCCTTCCAGAAGAGCTGCAAGACAAATGGTTTCTCACGGACATTTTATTGTAAATAATCACAAAGTGACTGTTCCTTCTTATGAAGTGAAAGTTGGAGATATTGTTAAAATCCGTGAAGGATCTAAAATAAAGAAAATTTTTGATAATTTAATTGAAAGACTTAAAGAATATAATGCACCTGCTTGGCTCTCTTTTGATGCTGCCAAGATGGAAGGAAAGATTTTAGCAAAACCAAAGAATATTGAGACTTTTCTTGATTTGAATGCTGTTCTCGAATTTTATAGTCGATAGTTTGTTTATTATTTATTCTCTGCTTAGGCGGAGCAAGTATTATCAAATAACTTTTTAAAAATTATGCCTGAATATAAAATAATTATGCCTTCTAAACCTCGTATTGTTTTAGAAGAAGAAAATAAAGGAGTATTTGAAATAGATGGCTTGTATCCTGGATACGGTCACACTCTAGGCAACAGTTTGAGAAGAATCATTCTTTCTTCTTTGCCAGGTGCTAGTATCACGTCTATCAAAATAGATGGCATTTCTCATGAATTTCAGACGATGGATGGTATCAAAGAAGATGTAATTGTTTTGATTTTAAATTTGAAAAAGATTCGTTTCAAAATGATTTCTGATGAACCACAAACTGTGACACTTTCAGTAAAAGGTCCAAAAGAAGTGATAGCGAGAGATGTAAAGACTGGTGGGCAAGTAGAAATTTTAAATCCTGAATTACATCTTGTTGAAGTCACAGGTAAAATAAATTTAAATATTGAAATGAAAGTTGAGAAAGGATTAGGTTTTATTCCGAAAGAAGTTTTGCAGAAAGACAAAGTAGATATCGGCATGATTGCAGTTGATGGTATTTTCACTCCTATCCGTCGTGTAGCTTATGAAGTTGAAAATATGCGTGTTGGCGACAATACCAACTATAATCGTTTGAGAATCTCAATTGAAACAGATGGCACTTTGACTCCTCGCGAAGCTTTTCTTAAATCTATTGAAATAATGATATATCAATTAAAGTCCATCATTGACTTTAAAGAACCAGAAGAAGAAATTAAAGAAGAGAAAAAATCAGCTCACAATGCAAAAGCAATTTCTTCATCAGAAAACGAAGAAGAAAATAAGAAAGCTGAAGACTTCACTGACGTTTTGAAGACTCGTACTGATAGTCTTGATCTTTCGACTAGAACTCTAAATGCTCTTACCGCTGCCAATATCAGGACATTAGGAGGACTTGCTAGAAAGAAGAGAGAAGATTTGCTTGATGTTGAAGGTATTGGAGAAAAAGGAATTACTGAAATCAAAAAAGTACTTAGTAAATTTGGTCTTAATTTAAAAGAATAACTACGAGCTTAACGCCACTAAAATTGTATGCGACACCATAACACAAAAAGAAAATTCGGAAGAGATAAAAATCAAAGAAAGGAATTGTTAAGTTCTTTAGCTTTAAATTTGATTGTACGTGGAAAGATAAAGACCACAGAACCAAAAGCCAAAGAATTGCGTCCTTTTATAGAAAAGCTTGTGACTAAAGCAAAGAAAGGTGATATGGCCACACGTAGAGTCGTCATCGCAAAGCTTTCAAACCGCAGTCGAGAAGTTAAGAAACTTTTTGAAGTTATCGCTCCGAAATATGCCGATAAGAAAGGTGGCTACACTAGAGTTTTGAAATTAGGAGTTAGAAAGGCAGATGGTGCGCCGATGGCTTTAATAGAATTTGTATAAAAATAATATGAAAAATACTGAACAAAAAATAATAGATGCAAGCGGTAGAACTCTAGGTAGGGTCGCAAGCGAAGTGGCTGTTTCTTTAATGGGTAAAAATAGTCCTTCATTTGAAAGGAATGTTTATTCTGGTTTTAAAGTAAGAGTGACGAATGCTTCGAAAATTAAAATCACTACTAAAAAATTAGATGAGATTTTTCATACTAGATATTCTGGATACAGAGGGGGCCTTCGTATTTTGAAGGGCACAGAGACAGCCGAGAAAAAAGGAATGAAAGAATTAGTTAAACTCGCTGTCTATCACATGCTTCCAGGAAATAAATTAAGAAGAGAAATGATGAAGAACTTAGTAGTTGTAGATTAATTTTAATAATTATGGATAAAGAAAAGAAAACAACAAAAGAGAAGTCAAAAGAGGAATACATTGAAGCAATAGGTAGAAGAAAAACTTCCACAGCCAGAGTTCGTATTTGGCAAGCAGCTAAAACGAGTTTTGTTGTAAACGGAAAAGAAGCGAAAGAATATTTCCAAACTGAAGAAGAACGTCGTTTAGTTTCTGACCCAATAATAAAGGGCCTTGGTAGTGGAGAAAAGACAGACTATAAATGGAAAATAGAAGCGAAAGTTTCTGGTGGTGGAGTTCATTCTCAAGCTGAGGCTGTTCGCCATGGACTTGCTCGAGCTTTAGTTTCTTTTGATCTTGAACTACGAC
>JAKALG010000098.1 GCA_021813235.1 bacterium | reverse complement strand
AAAAAAAATAGAGTGGATAAAAGCGGAATAAACCTTATTTTTAAAGAAGGAAAATTTATCAGCTCTCCCTTTTTTACATTTAAATTTGTATTAGATAATAGCTCTCTTAAACCCCGTATTTCTTTCATTGCCCCTAAAAACATAGCCAAATTAGCCGTCAAAAGGAATTCATTGAGAAGAAAAGGATATTTAGCCTTAGAAAAACACATAAAAGCCTTCCCTACTCATATCTTGGGTGCCTTTGTTTTTAAAAGAACAGAGGACGATATTTTAAAAATCGAAAATGAAATTAAAAACATTCTCAGTAAAATTAATTAATGCCGTTAGAAGCAAGTCGCCCCGAGGTGACTATAGCACTCACTTGCTAGTGAGGGCGGCTTCTAACGGTATTAACTTTTATCAAAAAGTATTGTCTCCAACAATCAGAAAATTTTTGGATTACTTTGGTTTATTAAGAAATAATTCCTGTGTTTTTTATCCTTCTTGCTCAGAGTACACAAAAGAAGCTATTAAAAAGTATGGTATTTTAAAAGGCTCATTTCTAGGTTTTTTACGTATTCTCCGTTGTCACCCTTGGCAAAAAAATCATATAGATCCCTTAAAATAAAAAACAAAAGAACAAGACTTGGTTTTTTTGGGGTTTTCATATAGAATGAAATAATGTCATATCTTTGGAACCTTATTCTCTATAAACCATTTTTAAATGCCCTAGCTTTCCTCATTTCTATCGTTCCTGGTGGCGATGTTGGTGTTGCTGTCATAATACTCACTATTTTAGTTAAAACAGTCCTATATCCTCTCTCACAACGTTCTATTGAAAGCCAAATGAAGATGAATTTGCTTGCTCCAGAGCTTAAAAAGATAAAAGATAGTGGAGCTTCTAAAGAAGAACAAGCAAAACAAACATTTGAACTATATAAACACCATAAAACCAATCCATTTTCTGGTTGTCTTTTGGTTTTGATTCAAATCCCTATAATTTTCGCTCTATATTACGTTTTTTTGAAGGGAATCAAGATAGATGGCAGTATGCTTTATCCTTTCATTCATGCACCAGCAAATGTAAATATGCTTTTCTTGGGGATTTTAGACATTAGTCAAAAAGGCTTGATAGTCTTGGCTATTCTTGCTGGATTGTCTCAATATTTTCAAGCGTACCTTATGCCAAAACCTATTACTTCTGGAAATACGCCCAACTCTTTTCAAGAAAATTTGACCAATAGTATGCAAACTCAAATGAAATATGTTTTTCCTTTTGTTATTGCCCTTATTGCCTATAATGTTTCCGGAGCGGTTGCATTATATTGGATTACGAGTAATATATTTGCCATAGGTCAACAATTGTATGCAAATAGAAAAAGGAAACTGGCTTTGGAGACAATAAGTAGATAATCACATGGATAAAGTTGAAATACAAAATCTAATAAAAGAATTAATAGAAAAAACCACAATTCCTGTAAGCAAAATTTCTATTGATGAGGACAAACCAACCACACTTCATTCAAATGGCGACAAAACCATTTGGTTTGGAGTAGAAGTAAGTCAACCTCACTACTTTTGGGATCGCGGAGGTGAAGCCTTAAATGCTATCAATCACCTTGTCCGCAGAATAATTGAAAATAAAACTTCCCCTAAACTGGGTTTAGAGGAATCCCATAAACCCAGTTTAGGGGAAGGTGGTTTAGGTATTTTGGTTGATATAAATGGTTTTCAAAAGAAAAAAATAGAAAACATTCACGCTATCGCGCACATGATGGCAGAACGTGCCAGATATTTTAAATCAAATATAGAAATTGACCCAATGCCCGCTTTTGATCGTAGAATAGTCCATGAATTTTTATCTGATGCCACTGATCTTAAAACTGAATCACAAGGTGAAGGACTTTCTCGTAGGGTGGTCATCAAGTATATAGGTAGTATTTAAAATAAAAAGTCAGAAAATAAAGTTTTTAAGGGGTTTGGCGAGCGACGGCGAGCCAATTTCAGGATTTTTTAAGCTTCAAAAAATCCGTACCGACAAAAATTTTATTTTCTGACTTTTTATTTTAGATTTAACTCCCAAAGATAAGAGTCTTTTTTGTTTACAAAAAATAGAAAGTTTTGTCCTTCGTCTAGGGCAAGTTTTGTGCCGTCTACTTCCTCCCCCACCATTGTTGCAGGATCTCCTAAAAGCGTGGTACTACCACTTGCAATATCGATTTTCCATATTTGGTCAGAAAAAGAAACTTCTCCTTGGTACCAAGAATCTGGGTATCCTCCATTATCAATATATTTTGGTACAGCACAATAAAGAGCATCACTAGTAGGGGTCCAAACGCATTTTTCTGCTAATGTTTTTACGCCGAGCAAAGTAGAATTTCCTGTTGTTATGTTAAAAACATTTAAAGACAAATTATTATCAGAATAAAGAACTAATTTACCATCAGGACTTGCGAGTGTCGTCAATCCACTTATTCCACCTAATATTTTATTAAAATCTTTCTTGTCAGGATTTATTGCGTACATAAAACCAGGAACACCATAGGAAGGTTTGGTCGTGACTGTAATCATCTTACTGTTAGGATATAAAGATAGCCACTCTGTAAAAGGAGAATCAAGAACTTGAACCTTTTTATTATCTTGTAGCCCGTATGTGATACCTGCCGCACTGTCTCCTATGTCAAACAAATAAAACATTTTTGAAGAATCTGATGAAACACTTACATCAGAAATATTTTCTGGCAAAAAAGAACCAGTGACATCACTTGTGCCAACTGAATCTGCCCCCAAATATTCTTTTTGTAGGGCCCCCACGAAAGTTTCTATTGTTTTGTTATCATCTTTTAAGTATCGCATTATCACAGATTGTCCGTTATTTCCAAAGAATGCTTCATAAACTCTCGGTATTATATTAGAAGAGAATTTACGCTCGTTCAGTTTGTCTGCGAATGTTTGATAGATATTTCCTGTGGCTCTGTTTACATATCTTAAGGCTGGAGCAAATTCACTTGGCGGAATTACAGGTTTTATACCCCCTCCTTTCTCCTCCCCCTTAGTAAGGGGGAGGTTGGGTAGGGGTATGTCTTGCGTTATTGTTTGTATATCCTTAAATCTTTCTTTCATAAACACTCCAAAACCAGCCACAGGGAAGCTCGAAACCTTTTTCAATTTTGAGTTTTGAATATTGTCTCCTTCTGTCGGAACATATCCTGAAACATCAGCTGGTATTCCTCCATTATCTGTTGGTGTTACTGTTTTACTTTTTCCAAATGGTAAAAAGTTTGCAAAGAAGTTTGTACCTTGAGGTGTGGCTCCGTTTTGAGCGGGTCGGTAGAAGTAGAAAAAACCGAAAGCCACGGCTACAATGACTACAAGAATGATTATTAATAAAATGACGTTTCTTTTTGACATAATTTTTTTAATTTATATCCCCCTTTTTAATTGCAGCATCGATTTGCTGTTGGATGCTTAATTTTTTACCCATTACACTGTTACCATAAGTACTTATTCCAGCACTGGTGTCACAACTTTTTCCTGAAAAATATTTACAAGCAGCTTCTCTCTCATTACTGACACCGCCTATATCTTTTAAAAGAAGAGCCTCCATCATTAATGCATCATTGGTATTCCAAGCACTTGGTTGATGTCCTAAAATTGCTGCTGCCTTATCTCGATATTGATACCATGTGCTGGGGAGAAATTGAGTAAAACCTATAGCCCCTCCGTGACTACTAGCGCCACCACTACACGACATTTTAACCGTAGCCCAATCATTGGTGATTTTTTTTAAATAGTCTAATTCATTAAGACCATTTTTGTCTGGAGTCATGTTCATGTTTGCGTTAGTGTAATTACAGCTTCCAGTATTTACACCACTACTTGTCTCCTGTGCAAAAACTGCTAAGATAAATGCTATATTTACGCCTGTTTTTTGTGAAGCAGTTTTCGCTGCAGGGTAAGCTTCTGTTTTAAAATTAACTTGAATTGGTTTTCCATCAAATGTTAATCCTCCAGAGATTTGAAAGTCTGATATTGTTATTGAGGCTTTCGGTAAATTATTTAGACAAGCGTTTAATAATTGTGGATTTATTGTATTTAAAATAACAAAAGCACCAAGGGCAATAAGTAGTCCCAATACTGC
>JAKALG010000097.1 GCA_021813235.1 bacterium | reverse complement strand
TGAAATTCACCATGTGATTTTTTCTGGTAGTCATCAACATAGACGGTATGTGTATTGCCCCATTTGTCCGTCTCTTTCATTTGTGAAACAACGAGATTTATATAACCTCGTTCATTGGGCTGTGGGAGTTTTTCGGCGTTTAAACCTATTCGGATTGTGTCGAACTTTCCGAGCTTGCCCTTGCCAACATATATTTTTTCGCTCATTGCGCCCTCTTAATTTCTTCTTTTCGTGTGGAAAGATTGTCCGTTATAATATCCCAATCTTCTTGTGGGATTTCTTTTCGGTCGTAGTGGGGTTTGTATTTTGTGTGGACTGTAACAAGTTTATTAAGCGTATCAGCCCGAAGAATTTCATTTAAAATATCTTGTCGGCTATAAACAAATGTTATCCGTTGAGCGAGCTTATCATCTGTTTTTTTATCGCCCAATCCCTTAAAAACATCCATCCCGATACCCAAAAAGCTACCGATTTTTGTGAGTGCATCGGTTACTGCCCCCTTGTAGGCATCTCCCCTGTCTGCATTGTCATTGCCGCCGAAAGCCCAAAGGATAATTCCATATTCGGGTGCTTCAAACTTACTTTCAATAACCACCATCTTTTCGGTTGCTTCGATTATCTTCTCGCCACGAATAGTCCAAGCACCCGTTCCGAATACTTCGTTGAGTCGCTCCACAACGTATATTGCTTTGATTGTAGAAAGATAGGATTTAGTTGGATGCGGGCTTATCGCCTCTTTCGGGAGCGGCTTTTTGAGTAGCTCTATTTGAGTTAGAGTCAAAACCTTCTTTTCCATAGTTACCTCTTTTTGTGTAATGAAATATGTTTTTTAGTATCAATTACTTTTGAATCAGACAGCTTAAATTCATGCACGGGTGTTTCTGAGACCACGACATGATACTCGCCAAACTCAATGCCTTCGGGTGGAATCTGTGTAATAGCTTCTTGCTCAACCTCCTTAAATTTGTTCCATGTAAGCCCGTGCGCCTTAAGCAGGGCTTCTGTATGTTTTCGCCTATTGGTTTCGATTTCCAGCCATAGGGTTAGTGAATCTTGGTCGGTCATGGCTGAAACTCTGGTTTAAGTTTGCGCTCTTGGTATCTTCTTTGGGCGATATTTATACATCCCAAAATCTCGTTAGCGGATAAATTTACACCCTCATATAGTTCTATTCCAGCATCCAAAATTTTTAGGTGTTTGTTTGCAATCTCCCTCCCACTTCTAAGCGATTGTTCGATTTGTGTTCGTGCCGCCGTTAGTTCAGCGATAGCTTCTTGTGTTGATTGCATTGTTGGTCTCCTATTTAAGAAAGATTTGTAAAAAGATGCCGCCAACGAGAAACGCTCCACCGAATAAACCCAGCGAAAATTTTGCATCATCTCCAATCACCTTGGCATCGGCTAAAAATATAAATAAAAGAAGGATTATAATATAAAGTAGCACCCCACATAGAGCATACATGGTTTTTCCTTTCTATAATCCATATTTATCCGCTATGGCTTGAGCGGCGTGTTTGAGTAGTTGAAAATCTTCGGGGCTTGCGTTATAAAGGATAGTTTTGAGACTAAGCAAGAAACTGCTCGTCTCAAAATCAAATTTGGCGATATTCTTATCACTAAGCCGTTTAAATAGCTCTCTTTCTGCCTTCTTTTGCTCTGCCTCATCAAGCATAATCGGCGGATTGCTACCCGTTGCCATCCAGTCCGGCTCAGGAAGAGACGTGAGTTGTGTTATTCTGCCCGTGTTCATATGGCTTTCTGCCTTTCTCTGATAATTCTCGTTGTTGAGACAAATTCGTGAGATATGTTCTGCGATAGACAGTAAGGACAATAAGTCGCTACGCCATACCACTTGAAATCCTCATTAGGGCAATCCACGTTATCGCATACAAACTCGTTCCACTGATGCTCAAAGCAGTAGATGCAGACGAATTTATGCTTGCCAATGTCCACCATTTCATCGGGGTGCGCCTCTTCGTGGCACTTAGGACATTCAGGGCAATCGGTCATATCATCTAAGGGTTGCCGTATTGGGAGTTTATTCATTGTCTGCATTGTTAGGTAGCTCAAGATGTGCCGGATTTTGCCAGCCGCAGGAACAATGCTGATAGTCGTAGTCGTAGCCATTGAGTTCAGTTGAACAATCGGGGCAGTGAGTCTCATAGCCCTCGTTGTCATCGGTAAATGGGTCAAGTTCATCTTCGTTCATTGTCTTGCTCCTTTGGATTAAAGTTTGCCCGTATATGGGCTTTGAGTATGCCCAAAGCCCGCTCCATGCCGTCATAATCAGTTGAGTCCCAATAATTAGCGTAATCGTTTAATAATTCCTCAAAGAAGGGCTTGTCGAGGGCATCTTTAGGATTTATCATTTGATTGTTCTTTCTTAGGCTCGAAGTTGGCACCGATAAAAGAATTTATCGCCCTATTGGTTTTTATTATCTTAGAAATATTAGCTACGGGCGAAGAATATGCTATCGCAAAATTAGTTAAAATCTGTCCCCATTCCTTCGTGTCCAGCGCATCTTGTTGTTTATTGTCCATTGGATTTATCTCCGTTCCCCGACATGGTTTCTACGAGAAATTCATTGAAATTTTCTGATTTCCAATTATCGAGACGTTAGACTTCCTTCTGATTTTTCTGCAATATACTATTGACAGATTCAAAAGTCAATAGTTGTGTAAAGATTACAAAGGCAAGAAGCGTGCCGGGTTAGTTTAATTCAAGGTTGTAAATAAGGTTAAATACACCAAAATGAATTTGTTTGTAACCACCATAAAAATAGAACAGTTTGCTTTTTCTGACCAAGTCGCGATGGTCAATTCGATAAAAAGTAAAACCGTGTATTGTCATTGATTTATCCTTTCTGATTGTAATATTGAATAGACAATATCCGTGCCGCGAATAAGCCCCGAAAACAACAAAAATTAAGCCCTTATTTATCCAAGTCTCAAAATGATACACAAAAACTGAAATTGTAAAAATTGTGTATCAAAGTGAGGCACTAAATTCTACAATTTACAGTATAAAATTTACAAACGCAATAAAGACAGGCTAATAATCTCGTCTCAAATTGAGAAAGAGATAGAGAACAAAATGAGTGCCAAGATTTTTCATTTTTCCCTTGCATCTGATGATTTATGTATGTAAATTTGTAATAGGTAAGATTATTGTTTGTGCCATAACTAAGTTTAGTTTCATTATCCCGAAGCGGGTGCAAACGAATATCTTACCGTGTTCTTTCATAGCTTCGGGATTTTCATTTTTGGTCGAGTAAGAAAAGATTAAGCCTCGAAAGAGGATATGCCCGCGCGGTTTAGCGAAAGCTACGGGGACTTACGGGACAGTAGAAGGGGGCGAATGGCGCAACCCTACAAGATGCTCAACGGACTGCCTGAGCTACTGTAAGCGACTTTGACGTAACTCATACGGCGACGGACTTGCATTAGTAATAATGTAACTCCATAATGAAAGACCACACACATAGACCTAAACGCCTCAGCGGGCGAAGTACGTCCTCTCCGGCTCTGGACTTGTTTAAAAGCCTAAAGCAAAAAATAATTAAAATTTCCCTTGACTTTGACGATACACCCGATTAGTTTAGATATAATGTGGTAAGTTACGCAGGTAAAAGCAGGATGTTGCCCAACCGCCGCCTTGCGTGGCGGTTTTTATATCGAATGTGGCGCGATGATACAATGTTATCTGCCACAAATAGGCTAAATAACATTATTACTCACTTCTCAATCAATTTAAATTGATGGACACATATCAAACAGAGCTAAAGCCCGCGCTGGCTGAAGAAAAAGCACAGGAGATTGCCGAATATATTTTACGCGATTACGACGCGCGGCTTACCCAGTCAATGTTTAAGCTAATTGAGGAACTTAAAAAAGAACAAAATGCCCGAACAAGTTGAACTGCAGCCAACCTCAAACCAACCCGATGAACTGCTTGCCATTGAGCGCAAACAGGCTTTTTTATCTCTCCTTAAAGACGAATACCCCAATATTCACAGGGTTTGCGATAAACTTAAAGTTGCAAGGACTAAATACTATCAGTGGCTTTCACAAGATAAGGAATTTGCTAATAGAGTAGACGAAATTAAACAGAGACAGCTTGACGAAATCGAAGCAAGCGTGAAAAGGGTGAGTCTTAAGGATTCT
>JAKALG010000096.1 GCA_021813235.1 bacterium | reverse complement strand
GAAAAGAAACATCGTCCAAGATGGGCTTGTTGTGACCATATTCAAAAGAGACTCTTTCGAATCTCAAAATTACTTCATTCTTTGCCATAGAGCCCTTAGAATACCTTATTTTAGGCGAAAATGAAAGGAAAACCGCAAGAATCAAAAACTCTTTCTTAGCACAACTTTTTATAAAGCAATCTATCTGGCAAAGCTTTGCCAGCGAACTGCTCGTCGTTCAAGAAAATAATAAATGGAATACCATTTTTATTTTCTAAACTCCTGCGCAAGGCTTTCTAAAAAGTGTGCTCTCGACGAGTTTTTGATTAAAAACTTTCTTTTTAGGTTTTTTGAATTTATTTTTAAAAACAGACAAAATGTGCTATCTTAGATAGACATGAAAGACAAAATCCAAAATAAATTCAAGTTTTCGCCAAAAATAATCATCCTTTCGACTGTTTTCTTGGATGTACTAGGCGTCGGGCTTATCATTCCTATCCTTCCATACTATGTGGAATCTTTTAATGTGCCGGATATTGTGGTCACTCTCCTCTTCGCTGTATTCTCCCTCTGTGCATTTTTCAGCGCTCCGATATTGGGAATGGTCTCCGACAGAAAAGGCCGCAGGCCTGTGCTCATTTTGAGTCTCGCTTCTTCTGCTTTAGGCTGGATTATTTTTGCTTTTTCTAAAACAATCTGGGGACTTTTCCTAGGAAGAATCATAGACGGTTCGGCAGCGGGAAATATTTCTACGGCTCAAAATTATTTAGTTGATATTTCTAAAGATAATAAAGAACGAGTGCACAATCTAGGATTGATAGGTGCAATATTCGGCGTGGCCTTCATCGTCGGCCCACTCGTCGGCGGAGTGCTCTCTAGCATCAGTATGAAAACACCTTTCATCGTCGTCGGTCTCCTCGCAACCTTGAATACCATACTCGCTTATTTCTTTTTACCAGAAACAAATCACAACAGAAACACAGGAAAAATTTCTTTGAATCCTTTCACCCCTATCATCAAGGCTTGGAAAAATAAAACAGTCTTACCACTCTATATCTCTTGGCTTTTGTTTGGTATCGCTGTCTCTCTCAATCAATCTATCTTCGCTTTGTATATTACAAAAGTTTTTTCTTGGACGGTCGTCGCAGCTGGATTCATCATGGCTTTCATCGGAGTAATTATTTCTTTAAACCAAGCATTCTTCCTTCGCAAAGTCTGGCTCAAATATTTTAAAGAGTCTGTGCTCATGATATGGCTCTGGCTTCCTTTCGCTTTCGGATATTTAGTCATGGCTTTGCCATTCAAGGTAGCTTTCGTCTTGGGGCTCGTCATCACTGCTTTCGGACAATCCACCATGCGCGTCGTGATGAATAGCCAAATCATCGGCTTCTCCGATAAAAAAGAACAAGGCGAGATGATGGGCATACTCGCTTCCATAATGTCGCTCTCTATGATTTTGGGTCCGCTTATCGGTGGTGCTATTTATACCATCGGCGCTGCCTTGCCATACGCTCTCGCTGGGGTGATTTTATTTATTACATTTGTTTTCGTCTATAAAACTTATAAACACGTCGCTCCAAAAGAGCACACGGATATTGAACCAGTGGAAGCTTTGTAAAAACTAAAGAGCAAACCTCTTTTCTTAGTCTAATTTTTAGTGTTTTTTTGTTTAGTATAAGTTTTAATATAGTGATATAATTTGATTATTAATAAATTTAATTAAAAAAATGAATCACTATCTTAATGTATTAAGAAAATATGTTGTATTTGAAGGACGTTCAGAAAGAGCAGAATATTGGTATTATGTATTATTCAATATAATTTTCTTTATTATTTTACGTATTATTGAAAACGTAATTGGTGATGAAAAAAATATTTTATCTATCTTTTACGGCCTAGTAACATTTTTACCAGGAATAGCTGTAATAGTGAGAAGACTGCATGATATAAATAAAAAAAGTTCAATGGTTTTTTTGGTTTTTATTCCAATAATTGGAACTATTTGGATTCTAATACTCATGTGTAAAGATGGCACTAAAGGAGAAAACAAATATGGTGCTGATCCAAAAAATAGAGATCAATCAACAAATGTTTTACAAAATAATTCTGCTATAGAAAATAAAGAAAAACAAAATTATGTACCTTGGATAATTATTGGTTTGTCAATTTTAATTTCCCTTTATTTTTTTATTAATAAAGGAACCGTTAATCAAATAGAAACCATCGAAGATATATTTTGGAAAACACAAAAATTACAATTAAATAATAAAGCAATTAATCTAAACAACCAACAAAATATTTGGCAAACTTTTACTTCAACTACTGATAAATTTAGTATTTTAATGCCTTCTATTCCAACATTTAATTCAATAAATACAAAAGATAAGAGTAAGGTACTTACTCAAACTATGAATAATTATATCTCTGTTAAAAATGGCTCAATTTTTTCCGTTTCAAGATTTGTTTTTGATAAAAAAATAAACATAGATAATAAAAATGTAGACTCTAAATTAAATGAATTATTAAATAAATATTTAAATGATTCTGGAGATGTTTTAGTTTCTTCGAGTTTTAATTATTATAATAATTACAGAACTTTAGATTTTGTTTCACAAAATAATGATTTTGGATTTAATGCTAGACTTATTTGGGTAGATCAAACACCATATTTTTTAGTTAATTCTTATCCTAAAAAGGATTTTAGTCCTACAAACTATCTTAATTTTATTAATTCATTTCAACTTAAATAGATTTAATATTCCTCAATAAACCTATATAGAAGGCGGACAGGGGTGCCTAGGGCGCCGCCTGCGAGGTTTTCGCCTTGCATTGCAGTCATACGAGGGGCCATGTCTATATGCACCCATTTATGGCCTTTTATGAATTGATAGAGGAAAATAGCTGCATAAATAGATCCGCCATAACGAAGACTTTTATTATGATCATTCGTCCAATCACCGAGTGAACCTTTGATTTCATTTTCATATTCTTCCCACATAGGCAATCTCCAAACATAGTCCCCCGTTTCTTCTCCAGCTTTTTCTATTACTTTAGATAAATCTTCATCATCAGTAAAAATTGCAGAAGCTCTCTCGCCTAATGCGACCAGGGCGGCGCCAGTCAAAGTCGCAATATCCACGACGACTTCCGGTTTATATTTTTGAGAATAAGTTAATGCGTCAGCTAAAATTATTCGCCCCTCTGCATCAGTATTCAAAACTTCAATCGTTTTTCCAGACATTGAGCGAATGACATCTCCCGGGCGATAACTTTTTCCAGACGCCATATTTTCAACAGAAGGTATCAAACCAATGACATTCTTTTTCAATTTCATTTTTGCGACAAGTGCGAGAGTATGGATAACAGCGGCACCTCCTGACATATCCATATTCATGCCAAGAAGACTATTTGAGGGTTTCAAATTTATTCCTCCCGTATCAAATGTGACACCTTTACCGACAAGGACAATGGGTTTGGTTCGACTTTGCTCACCACGAGTCTCTTTCTTACCAGCACCATAATATTCCATAATGATAAATTTAGATTCTTCGTCTGAACCGTGGCCAACAGAAAGTATCGCTCGCATTTTTTGTTTTTCCATTTCTTTTTCGCCGAGCACTGTGACTTTCACCGGTAAATTTTTCACTGCTTCTTTTGCTTTTTGTGCCAAAATTTGAGGAGTCATATCTCCACCAGGCATATTTGCTAGTGTCCTAGTCTTGTTCACTTCTTCTGCAATAGTGTGACCTTTCAAAATAGCTTTTTCTATTTCTTTATTTACACCAGAAATAATAATTTCTTTTACAAAATTAAAACCTTCTTCTGTTGATGTTTTATATTCCACAAATTCATAATTTGCAAAATCTAGCTGAGAGCCGATGAGCTCTCCCAATTCTACATCTCCTAATTTCATAGATTTAAATTTAAAATCAGAAAAATCAAAAGCCATTTTTTCAGCTTTTATTCCTTTTGCCATTGCCACCATTTTACGAACAAGCAAAAAAAGCTTTCTCAAGGTCATTTTCTCCTCGCATTTCAAAAAGAGTGTTTTCACACCATTTTCCTTTATAATTTCGTCTTTATTTTTAGGCCCCACAGAAATAAAAAGCGTGTCCTTTTTTGCTTCTTTTAAGCTGTTTTTAAAAGTTATTTTCATATTCATACTATACACTTTTTATATTTATCTCGCATCTATTTTGGTAGCAA
>JAKALG010000095.1 GCA_021813235.1 bacterium | reverse complement strand
AAAGTAGTTACAGCATTGACATTTGTGCTGATAAACAACGAGAGAAAAAATAACAAGAAAAGAACAAAAAATTTTCTGTTAAATATTTTTGTGAACATACTACATATTATATATATATATATATATATGTAAATACAAGTGTGGGGATAAGTTTTTCACCAAATAGCCACTTGGCGGTGAAACCGCCAAGTGGCTATTCTTCTACAAAAACAAAGCAACCAAAGCTAGAGAAAGTGTGCCTAGTAATTTTACCAAAACGTGAAGTGACGGACCGACAGTATCTTTGAATGGATCTCCGACAGTATCTCCGGTCACTGCTGCTTTGTGAGCTTCGCTGCCTTTGCCACCTAGATTGCCCATCTCAATATATTTTTTAGCATTATCCCAAGCGCCACCGGCATTGTTCATAAGAGTAGCAAGAAGAAGACCAGCGATTGTACCAACCATAATGAGTCCTGCTTCTGCTTCTGCTTTCAAGAAAACCCCAACCAAAATTGGAACTATCACTGCAAGCAATCCAGGCATAACCATTTCTCTTAAAGCTGCTTTAGTGGTGATATCAACGCAAGCGGCATAGTCCGGTTTGCTGGTTCCAGCCATTAATCCTGGGTCAGCTTTAAATTGACGTCGAACTTCTTCAACAATTTTTCCAGCTGCCTTCCCTACTGCTCTCATTGTGAGACCGGAGAAGAAAAAGACAAGCATCGCTCCGACAAGTGCTGCGACGAAGACTTCCACTTTTGCCAAATCAACAATTGCAATTCCCGCTTCTTGCAAAAAAGCCGAGAAAAGCAAGAAGGCTGCAAGTGCGGCGCTACCCATAGCATATCCTTTAGTCAAAGCTTTGGTTGTGTTTCCTGCAGAGTCCAATTTATCTGTTCTCATTCTTATTTCATCTGAGGCCCCAGACATTTCTACGATTCCTCCAGCATTATCTGTGATTGGTCCGAATGTGTCCATCGCTAAAATGTAAGCGGCGGTAGAAAGCATTCCCATGGTTGCGACAGCTGTTCCATAAAGTCCGCCTGAGGTAAAGCCTGTCATTTTTCCTAATTCAAAAGAAGCGAGCAAAGCTGCAGAGATAGTGATGACGGTCGCAGCAGTACATTCAAAACCAATAGAAAGCCCAGCGATTATATTTGTAGCATGTCCAGTCTTTGAAGCATTAGCAATATCTTGCACGGGCCTGTATTTGTGTTCTGTATAGTATTGAGTGATAAAAACAAAAGCGATACTAGCAACGATACCGACGAGTCCTGCGTAGAAGAATAAAATATTCCCCAACATTTCTATTGTTACAAAATAAAAAGCGATTGTAGCCAAAAGAGCTGTCACAAAGTATCCTTTGTTTAAAGCTTTCAATGGTTCATCACTTTCTTTTGCTTTTGCAGAAAGAACTCCGATGATGGCAGCAAGTAGTCCGAAACCTCTGATAACTAATGGAAAAATAATTCCGTTAATTCCAAAGTGAGGGAAAAGAGCGACACCTAAAATCATTGCTCCAATATTTTCTGCAGCGGTTGATTCGAAAAGATCTGCTCCACGGCCTGCACAGTCTCCGACATTATCTCCGACAAGATCAGCGACAACTGCTGGGTTTCTTGCATCATCTTCTGGAATACCTGCTTCCACTTTACCGACAAGATCTGCTCCGACATCTGCAGCTTTAGTATAAATCCCACCTCCTAATTGTGCGAAGAGAGCAACAAGGGATGCTCCGAATCCAAAACCAACGAGAAGAGCCGGTATTTCTACAGCTGTATATCCCAAAAGACCATAAATGTAATAAAGAGAAGTTATGCCGATCAGACTGAGAGCAACTATTGTGATACCAGAAACTGCTCCAGCTCTTAGGGCAATAGTTAATGCTTTACTCAAACTTGTTTGTGCAGCAGAAGCTGTTCTGATATTTGAACGAACAGAGATCCACATACCGACAAGTCCTGAGAGACCTGAAAGAAAAGCACCCAAAAGAAAAGCGAGAGCTACTTGTAAACCTGCTTCAGGTTTCCCATTAAAAGCATAGACCCCATAGAGAACTAAAGCTAAAACAACAGCCATTATTCCAATCGTTTTGTATTGCCTTTTCAAAAATGCATTTGCACCTTTCTTTATAGCTTCGTAAATTTCTTGCATTTTGGCCGTACCCATATCGTGTTTCTTTATCCAAAAAACTAAATAGCCAGCAAAAAGCAGTGCAAAAACTGATATAATAAAGGAAGTTAATAACATAAAATTATAATTAAATGATTAATAAATCCCGACGCATTAGGCCGGGATCCCGACTTTACGTCGGGACTAATAAAAAAGACTACAGATCTTCGACTTTCTATAATCTATTGACTAAAAATAACTATACTTGAACGCCTATCAAAAGTCAAAATTGTGCTATACTATATATAGGTCAAATTATAAGCCTAATTTTTAAAAAGCATGAAAAAATATATAAACTTATTTGTTATTAGTACATTAATATTTTCGTCTTTGAGTTTATCCTCTATAGCAAAAGCAGGAAACAACCCAAACTCTTCTGGGCAAAATCTAGAACAACAAAATCAAAACAACAAAGATTCTCAAGAAAATAGCACAAAAATAGAAACCACACAAACAAGAAATGAAAACAAAGAAACTGTAGAAAATTCAGATAATGGAACAGAAAATAAAGCTGGAAATACAGAACAAGAAAGAGAACGAGAGAGAGAACAAGAAAAGGCAAGACTGGAAACAATGAAACAAGAAACAGAAAATGAAAGAGAACAAGAAAAAACAAAATTCGAAACATTAAAAGAAAGCATAAAAAATGAAAAAAATACTATAAAAGCAAAAGCGGAAGAAGAAAGAATTACAGGCAGAGAAAAAGCATTGGAAAGATTTGACGCAGCAGTAGAGAAAATGAATGTGTTGAAAGATAAAGTTAGTACTCAAATAACCAAGTTGGAAGTGAAAGGAGTAGATACGAGTGGTACTAAAAACTTAATGGTAACAGCAGAAATAAAATTAATTGAGATAAATGGAAAAATCACAGAAGCAAATGCATTGTTTGCTGGGTCAACCAACCAACTTACAACAGAAAACAAAGCAAAACTTTTAATATTAAATAAGGATATACAAAGCCTCATAAAAGAAGTACATCAGTCTTTTAATGACGCGGTCAAATCATTAAAACAAGCTCTAAAAATAAAATTGGAAGCAACAAAGCCAGTAGAGACAGAGACAACTACTAGCACTTCAACGAAAACCAATTAATAATAAATTATCAAATAATAAATCAAAATATTATGGAACCAGAAGAAAAAAAATCAAATGGAGCACTTATTGGATCAATAATAATTATAATTATCCTCATAGTTGGCGGGATTTATATTTGGCAATCAAAAGTAAAAAATACTTTGGAACAAAAAAGAATTCAGTTTGAAACAGTCACTCCCATGGACGCAAATGAACTAAACGCACTAGAGCAAGATATTAACAGTACCGATACAAATGTAAATATTGATTTAAATACTATCAACTAAATATATGAAAGACCCTCTTAATACTGCACCAAAAATAAACAAAATAGAAAATGCGAACAATCAATTGGAGCTTTTTAAAAAAGATCCAGATGGATTTGTAAAAGATTTAAAACAGCATCTTCCTAATGAATATGATGTAAAGAGTGAGATTTGGAAATTATTAAACAAAGTAGAGGTTTTCCCTTCAGATAAACCACAGGGAGAAAAAACACCATATTCATACTATGATTTGAAAAAATTAAAAGAGTTACTAAAAAAAACACTAGAACAAAGAGAAGCGGCTTAAAACAAAAATCCTCTTCACAAGCAATCTACGCTATAGCGTAGATTGCTTGTGATTTGAAAAAATATGGCTTTTAGTATAAAGTAAGTGGATGAAAATAAATATTAAAAAACTTCCAAAAAGTGAGGTGGAAATTGAAGGAGAAATTGAGGCAGATGTTTTTGAGGCTTATTTTGATAAGGCTTTAAAACGAATCGGTGAAAATCTAGAAATAGATGGTTTTCGTAAGGGAAAAGTTCCTGAGAATGTTTTGCTCTCAAAAGTTCCTGAGGCACAAATATTAGGAGAGATGGCAGAGATGGCTCTTTCTGAACACTATCCGAAAATATTAGAAGAAAATAAAATAGATGCTATTTCACGCCCAGAAATTTCTATCACCAAACTTGCTCGCAAAAATCCATT
>JAKALG010000094.1 GCA_021813235.1 bacterium | reverse complement strand
GGTAATTTTTGTGGGTCAGGAGCATCTTTCCCTTGAGGCGTTTCAGACATGTCTAATTTATTTACATAAGTGATACCGACATGAGATGGATCACCTTTATCTAGATTATGGAAAATTGCAAACTTACCATTTATTTTTTCTGGGAATAGCACCCAATTTTTTTGTCTATCTCCTTCATGAGAAAGATAAGAAAAATTTTGCCAGAACCATTTTTTATTCAACAAATCTTTTTCCTTGATTGAAGTCACAGCCACACGCATAGAGTCCCAACCATTAAACATATTGAAGGTCATATATATCGTATCATCTATCAACACAGCTCGAGGATCTTCACAGCCTCCCCATCCTCCGCCTGAAGCATAAAGTGCAATATCGTAATGAGCGGGAGTAGTAAAAGGCCAATGCTTTTTCATTTCTTCTGCGTTTTCTACAAAATATACTGGGTATGAAAGTCTTTCAGTAAAATTTATTCCATCACTACTAGAGGCATATCCAATACGAGAGACTCCATCATTGCCTAATGCTCGATAAAAAAGATGCACACGTCCATCCAGATAGATAGCTGCTGGATTTAAAACGGCCTGAGATTCCCAAGAATATGACCTCGGTTCGATGATAGGGTTGCGCGGAGATCTAGCAAGTTTCGTGACTTTGGTTATTTTTTTTGTTTTTAATTTTTTAACCGGCTTAACAATTTTCCTTCCTTTTTTAGGAGTTTTAGATAAAGTACTTTTTTTAACTACAGTTTTTTTCTTTAGCACCTTAACCATAATACACGTATTATACTACTTTTTTATTTTTTTTGAGTATTCTTTCAACAATTCCGAAGAACTCCTTATTTTACCGCCTTTTCCGACGTTAAAGACCATTTTAATACCTAAACTTTTACACACTTTGTATTCTGCCGAAGGTAAATCATTGTCTTCTGGCTTCCTATCTCCGCCGTTAGCAAAAATGTGTGGTTTAATCTTTAACAATTCTTTTGCAACGCTTATATCTTTTGTTCCTTTTTTATGACTTGAAATAATTACTTCATCCACACATTCTAGCGCTTCTATAATTTCTTTCCTTTCTTTGTCAGACATAAAAACTGGTTTACCTTTTACATCAAACCAATGATCATTATTTAAAATGACAATTAATTTATCTCCCAATTTTTTTGCTTCTTGCATGTAGCGAATATGTCCGATATGAAGCGGATCAAATCCCCCACTAACTGCCACTATTTTCTCTTGTCCCGTACTGAGCTTTGCTCTAGTACCGGGATGTTGTTTTTTGTTTTTTTTCTTTTGCATAAAATTCACCTCACCCCTTTCCCCTCTCCTTATAAAGTAGAGGAGCTAGTAAACTTCTTGCTGATAACATTTCTCACAATAAACTATTTCTCCTTTTTCTGGATCATAACCTGTTTTAAATTTTTCTCCACATAGCCCTTCTCCATGTAAATGTTTTACAGTATTTTTATAAATTCCAGTACTATCTTTTTCTCCAGCACACATACAAAATCTTTCATATAATTTAATTCCTAATCTATCGCTTATTCTTCTCTCGTATCTACAATCATGACATAAATTTGGCAAAGGAAGTTTTTCATTACGTAAAAAAGTTAACTCATTTTCTAAAATACGATACGCATTCTTGCAATTTTCACATTCTATAACCTCTCTTAAAAGATTATCTTTAACATCATTGATTGAATCGGGTAATTCTAATGCCTTTTTTGTAATAGAATACTCTCCATGAGGCACTTCAATCCATTTATATCCCTTTTCTGTTGCCTTCTCTTTCATCATGGGAAAATGTTGTTGGGCAATAGTATTATTATACCCAAATGGCGAAAATTCTATCGGGAAAAATTCTCCGTATTTATAAACAAGACCTTGTGAATCAATATATGGCATTTCATCCATGTGTTTTTTGATTTCTTCTACTAGTTTTTTATATTCTTCTTTTGTATATTGTTTATTTAAAATACAGTATTCTTTTTTCTTTAAGCCAACACAACCAAAACAATTAGAACAACTAAAAAGATTCATACAATATTCACTATCCCGACAAGCAGGCCAACAATTGTAACAAAATTTTAAATTATAAGAATTTTCACCAGAAAGACAGGTCTCATAATCTAACTCCATATTCACTCCCCAAATACAAGTATCATAACAGTCTTTATTCCCTGAAACTTGCATATATTGACAATAACGCATATTTTCACTTTCTCTAATTAGATAACTATTATTTACATTTTTACAATTTGTTACATATGAACCTGTCGAGTTTAAATTTTTTACCCCTTGAATATATTTAAGGGGTTGAGTTTTCCAAAAAGTCTTAGCTTTTTCTCTTACTTTTTTAATGCCACTGATACTATCTAGTCTCATTTTTACAATTTCTTTTTTATATTCTTCTTTTGTATATTGTTTATTGAAAATACAATAAGAAGATTTGCGTAAATTAGCGCAACCTATACAATCATTGCATCCCAAACAATTCCTACAATAAAAAAGATTACGAGAATCAGTAGAATTTATTGTAAAGTAACATTGATAACAATTTTCCATCCAAAAACATTCATAACATCTTTCGGAATGATTTATATGAGAATTATCTATACAATCTCGGCAGTTGTCATTTGCACTACCATACATACAATCTTCTGAATAGTTTGAATCAAAACAAAGATAACAATTTTTTAATCCTGTTGCATTGCCAGAGTACGGACTATTAATCATAAATTCTACATTTAAATTGTAAATCGGAACTTCTTTTTCTAGTTCTAAAATTTGTTTTAAAAATGGTTTTGAAAAATCAACATCACGAGCAAATTCCATTGCGTTCCAGCTATCACTATTCCATTCTTCTTGAGTAATAACTTTTCTATTACTTTCTGCTGGAAACAAAGAAAAAATATCTTTTTCTGTAAAAGCATCTTTTGCCTTAAATAATTTTCTCTCGTTTCTAAATGCGAGTCTTCTCTGTGCTCTACAAAGCGGACACCAAGTCGGTGGAGGAACCTTTATTTTCTCATAAAAATTGAAGTCTTCAAGCTCAATCGTGAAGTCCTGCTTGCAGTTTTGGCATTGTTTAGTTTCAGAATTCATTGTTTTATTATACTAAAAAAGGGTAAAACTGTTAACATCAAAAAACATAAGAATAATTTTTAGAAAGCCTTGCGCAGGAGTTTAGAAAATAAAAATGGTATTCCATTTATTATTTTCTTGAACGACGAGCAGTTCGCTGGCAAAGCTTTGCCAGATAGATTGCTTTATAAAAATTGATTCTTATGTTTTTTAGCTTACTTCAATAAGAAGCTTACTGTGGAAACTAGACGGATTTTTTTGTATTCTGGTGAACCTGGATCTTTGTCTGTAATATCAAAAACTCCTTGGTTGCCACGATGCAAACCACCTAGGCTAGAGCCTGATTCAGTCGCAATTTTTTGTGCTGTATCTTTGGCATTTTTCAAGGCTTCCCCTAGCATTTCTGGCTTGATACTATTGATATCTGAAAATTCAAAAGAAATAGAATTGTTACTCATTGTAATTCCTTGTTTTACTAGAAACAAAGTATCTTTAGAAGTTGTTTTTACTAAGTCAACTTTTTTTGTATAGACAGAAAGCTGAGTACTAGAATTGTATCTAAACAATGCATCTTTATATGTATCTTGATAAATATTCACCGGAGCGACATTTATTTCACTAGCTTCAAAACCTTTACTGATAAGAAAGTTTTGAATTGTAGTAATATTTTTTTGAATGTCAGCATACAATGAATCAACATTGTTTGATTTGACATCAAAATTGATTGACCAAATCGCTACGTCAGCTTTGACTATTTTTTCTGACAAACCTTTCACTTCAACATAAGAACCCTGGCTTGAAAAGCTTTGTGCAGAGAGAAAGAAAATAGCTGAAAATACTAATAATGCTAATCCTATAATCCAAACACTATAATTTTTTGTATTTTCCATAATGAGTATATTGTAGCACATTTACATCTTTTTTTCTATTTCATCTAGATGATGGGCTATTTCTTTTACTTCTTCTCTTATTTCACTGATTGCTCCTGCTTCTAGCTTTATTTCTTCTTCAGTTTTTTCTTCTAATCTTTTTTCTCCTTTAAGACCAGAAATCATGGCTTGAGTACCTATAAAATCAAAAACAAATAAACCAGTTGATAAAAGTAGAACACTACCGACTAAAA
>JAKALG010000093.1 GCA_021813235.1 bacterium | reverse complement strand
ATTCATCAATCAATAACAAAAAGTGCACAATATGAGGTTAGACACCCTATTGCAATACAAAAATCGTTAAAGTATGAGGTTAGACACCCTATTGCAATACAAAAATCGTTAAAGTATCAACTTTTGATTTATACTTATAAATATGTTTATCCAGTTTCGCATTAAGGAGTAAAAATTATGTTTGGAATGAATCAAATTATTATTAGAGATAACAAAGGAAGATTTACTATTCCAGATATGCCAATTAATGATAAAAATTGGTTATATCAAAAATATGTAATCGAAAAATTAACGTGGGAAAATTTTTATATAAATTACAATATTAGTCCAACGCTTCTTCAAAATAGACTCAAAAAATTTGATATAAAAAGAGTAAGAAAGGCTTGGAATAAGGGAACTAAAGGAATTGTAAAATCAAATTCTGGTTCATTTAAAGGATTAAAAGGCGAATCAGCTCCAAATTGGAGAGGCGGAATATCAACAATAAATCTAATAATTAGAGGATCAATAGAATACAAACTTTGGAGAAAAACAGTTTTTGAAAGAGATAGCTATACTTGTCAACATTGTGGAGCAAGAAACGGTAATGGGAGAACAGTTTATATTGAAGCAGATCATATTAAGCCTTTCGCTTTATTTCCAGAACTACGTTTTGCAATAGACAATGGAAGGACTTTGTGCAAAGACTGTCATAAAAAGATGCCTACATTTGCAGGAAGGAAGGTGCATTAAATTGTTTGGAGCAAGTTATTTTGGAGCAAGTTATTTTGGGGGAAACCTTAGTAGTGGAGAGTATGGGCATTTTATTAAAAAATCGCTTATTTATAGAACAACAAGGCAAATTCTCTCTACTTTAACAAAATCATTAAGTTATAGGGTAACGACAAATTATAATAATTATAAATATGTTCCGCAGGGAACAGTTTATCCTAAAGCAAAATACTAGCGAAAAGATAAAATTAGGGAGTAAAATTAAAATATGAAGTTTTTAATTAAATCATTTAAGGGTGGTCTTTCTGATTATGAAAATAAAGGAACGGAAGGGTCTTTTAAATTCGGTAAAAACTTAAATATCAGAAAAAAAATTGATTCTCTTTCTTGTAATCAAGCCTTAAAAGATGAAACTCCTCCGACTGCTGGATTCCACGGATTAATTCTCTTTATAGTCAATGCTTCTGACGGAAATTCTTATGGATTTGACGATGCAGGATATATTTATAAAAGAACTTCTAATGGTATTTGGACACAAGTTTATAATGACAGTGCGAATGGAGCAATAAAAGGTGCGGAAGAATGGTTTGATAAAAACGGGAAAGCGTATTTATATTGGGCAACAGATACTAGGGAAAACAGGAAAGAATTGCCTGGTCTTTCAAATTGGACAGATGTAAATACTTCCACAGATTTTTTCTTTGTTACTACTTTTTCTGGCATTGGGGTTGATGATTTAACGCAAGGGGGAACTTATGTCGGAACCGCCGCCCACGTTTATGATATTCAAATTACTACAATAGGCACTCCTGATAAATTTAAGTGGAGAAAAGACAGTGGCGCTTGGAGTGCGGAAATTCTTATTACAGGAGGTGCTCAAATAATAACTGACGGGCTTACAGTAACCTTTATTTCAACCGCAGGGCACGCTTTAAATGATATCTGGACGATTACTGTTTCTGCATCCACTTGGCCTAAAACAAACTTAACCTCTGCCGATTGGCATACTCATAAGGTTGCAGTAGGAGTTTTAAATATAGCAAATAAAGACAAACTCGCTTTTGTCGGTTATGATAATTCTTACACAAATGAATCTTTAACTTTAATTCCCGGAAACCTTGTAAAAGCTTTAGTTGAAAGAGGAAATTTGGTTATTGTCGGAACTGGAAGAATAGATAATTCAGAAACAGGTTCACTTTTTGCTTGGAATACAATATCTGACAATTGGGATAGTAAAAAACTTATTCCAGCAAAAGGAGTAAATGCGCTTATTGATACCGAGTTTCCGTTGGCGCAAGTAGGCATAAATGGCGGATTATTTCTATCTGATATGCAAAATGTTATGCCTATTAAATCTTTCCCAAATGGTGGACAGGTAAATCCAGATGGAGTTGAAAATGACCAAGGACTTGCACTTTTCGGAGTTTTTGGAAATGGCGCAGGATATACAGGGATTTATAGTTTCGGCAGAAAAGGAAAGAACAACCCAGTTGTTTTAAATCTTGAATATCAATTTGATTGTGATCAAATAGGGTCTGTTAAAAAAATCGGAAGTGATTTGATTTTTTCCTATAAAGTAGGCGCTACTTACGGAATAAAAATTGTGGATACGGCTAATAAAGCACAGGCGGTTTATGATTCCATAGATTTAGTACCGAATACAACTTTTCAGCAGATACCCAATTTTTCTTCACTTGTTTTAACAACTAAGGCGCTTCCGGCAGGATGTAAAATTGAAGTTTGGTATAAATTAAATAAGCAAGGCAGTTTTATTCAGGCAAGAATGCAGGATGAGGCTTTACAATTTGTAACTGCAAACGCGACAGAAGCAGTCTTTTTATTGGGAGAAAATGCAAACATTTTTGAAATAGAAATTATTCTTATTCCTAATGGGAACAATACACCGGAAATTTATACAATAGAACCTTATTTACAATAATATGGCAGATAAAATTTTAAAACCGGAAGAAATACAAGATACACCTTTGCCAAATCAGGGGGTGACTTCTCCTGTCAATAATTCAACTCCATCAGATATTCAAGAACCTACACAAATTAAAGATGTAAATATCCAAACACCTGTTATTGCAAACGAAACAATCAGTTCTTCTTTGGACACTTTATCAAAAAGAATTTTGGCAACCTTTAATTTTGCAAAAAGTGGTGCATTGCAAATAGGAGAATATATAAACGGAGTTAGTGGAGATATAAAAATAAGCCCATTAGGATTTTTGGCAAGAAATAGACGGGGAGAAACGACTGTCGGCATTGACGGAGAAACTGGCAACGCTGTTTTTAAGGGAACTGTTAAAGCGGGAAGTCTTATTTCTGGCAGTTTAATTTTAGGAGGGCAGGACAATAGGGATGGAATTTTTACTTTAAGAGATGCAAACGCCAGAAAAGTAATTATAGCCGATAAATCAGGACATCATTATTACGATACAAATGGAAATGAAATTGTATCTATTTCCGCTAGTGGATGGATATTAAAAGATGCTTCTGGGGGTACAATAACTGCTCAAGTTTCAAATGGAATGGAATTTAGAAAAAATTATTTAACTTATTGGGCGGGTAATAGTTGGGCAGGAACAATTCAAAATGATGGTAATATTTTTCAAGTTTATAACATATCAGGCAAGGCACACTTTGGATCTGCAAATAATGAAGCAGCTATCTATGGAAATAATGCTCAAATTCTTGTAGGAGATTCCACACATACGATTGTTGGACATAATTCAGGGACAGTTGAAGCAAATGCTCCTGGTGGATTTTATTCAAATGGCGCACTTGTTGTGACTGGTGGCGGTATAAAGTTGGCTATAATGCCTACCTCTAAAGGTTATAAATCTTTATATTGTATAGAATCTCCAGAAGTTTGGTTTATGGATTTTGTAAAAATAATAAAACCACCTTTTTGGAAGTTTTGGCAAAAATCTAAAATTATTGCAGAAGATTTATTTTTAGAAGTTACTGTTCCTCCCTATATTACAATGCCTACAATGAATAAAAATATTATTCAAATTTGGGGTAAAAGAAAAGGAACCGAAGGAATGCGTTTTGAACCAAAAACTCGTAAGGAATATGTTAAAAATAATGAATTTTGGGATATTCCAAAAAAGAAAGGAAATAAATAAAATGACAATAAACCGATCTAATCATTCTAAAAAGTTAAATAATTTAGTTAAAACTTCAAAAATATTGGAAAGTAAAATCAAAAATCCAAAAATAAAAAAGAGAAAGTAGACATTAGACAAAAAAAGTTGTTAGAATGAGGTTATACTTATGCAAACTTTTCAACAATTACAAGATGAATTAAAAGCCCGATTGATGGTTGCAGCCTCAAGTACGTTATTTACTCCTACTAGAATTGCACAGCTTATTCAAAATGCTTATATTTGGGCAGCCGGACAATTTAATTGGCCTCAATTAGAAAAAGCAATGCTTACAAATACTTTTGCAGGTTATTTCTATTATGATTATCCTCCACGCTTCAGAAATGATT
>JAKALG010000092.1 GCA_021813235.1 bacterium | reverse complement strand
CAGTCTGGAATAAAATGGTACAAGGGACAAAAGATTTTAATAAGCCTGATGCAGCTTATAAAATCGCTCGTGCACTCATAGACATGGCCCTTGCGCATGAAAAATAATCGTGATATAATATAAACTGATTTTGAACGTTGAAATAATTTCAAAATAATAAGCAGAGGTTGCAAATAAAAAACCAAAAGAGGAGTTAAAATGGTCACTCAAGAGGAAATAGTTGATTGGTATGTCTCTACACAGATACTGCCAATCAGGGATGATGAAAAATCAGAGTTTTTTCTTTTTTTAGAGAAAGGTCCTGATTTTATTCAGAAAATAATGCTAAAAAACATACCATCCATTATAGAAAGTGCGGCAAGGCATTTTAAGGATGGGTTAGAAATTAAAAATCACGATTTTCAGCAATTCAGTTTAGCATTAGCTGAAGGGTTGAGAAAAAAATTTTTATCAGAGGTAAATTAAAGTTAGTAAAAAAGCCCAACGGATATTATCTGTTGGGCTTTTCTTATTTTTACCAAAAAATGTTAGAATATGTATATGATTAAAGTCGTTACAAGATTTGCGCCTTCGCCTACGGGTTTTATGCATGTTGGAGGTGTTCGCACTGCTTTATATGCGTATCTTTGGGCTAAGAAAAATAAAGGTACTTTCATATTAAGAATTGAAGATACAGATAAAGAAAGGGAAGTAGAAGGCTCTATAGCGCATATTATAGAATCATTGAAATGGTTAGGCATTGACTGGGACCAAGGCCCAGAAATAGGAGGGCCACATGCACCTTATTTACAATCAGAAAGACTTGGTACATATAAAAAATATGCACAAATTTTAATTAATAAAGGTTTTGCTTATCCTGACCCATACAGCGAAGAAGAAGTAAATCAATTTCGTGAAAAAGCAGAACTGGCTAAAAAACCATTTTTATTTAGAGAGCATCGTCCTGAAACTTTTGATGTTTGGGATGGTAGCAAGCCACTTCGTTTCAAAGTACCTGAAATAAAAAGTTACAAATGGAACGATTTAGTCTATGGAGATTTGTCTGCAGGACCTGAAGCATTGGATGATTTTATTTTGATAAAAAGTGACGGATATCCGACATACAATTTCGCCCATATCGTTGACGACATAGAAATGGGCATTTCTCATGTCATGCGTGGACAAGAATTTATTTCTTCAGTACCAAAATTTTTATCTCTTTATGAGGCTTTAGGTATAGAACCACCACTTTTCGCTACCTTGCCACCAATCATGGGGAGTGATGGCAATAAAAAATTAAGTAAGAGAGATGGAGCAAAAGATATTTTAGAATATAAAAATGAAGGATATTTGCCGGGGGCAATGATAAACTTTTTGGCGCTTTTGGGTTGGAACCCTGGAGATGATAGAGAAATATTCACAATAGAAGAACTCATCGAAACTTTTGATATCTCCCGTGTAGGACATTCTGGTGCTCAATGGAACGATGATAAATTGAATTGGATAAATAAAGAACATATCAAGAAACTTTCGGAAGAAGAATTAAAAGAAAATATTTTTAAATATTTGCCAGAAGATTTAAAGAAAGAAAAATTAATTCCGCTAATAACTGAAAGAATTTCTAAATGGAGTGATATAAAAGAAATGGTAGTAAAAGGAGAGCTTGATTTCTTTTATAAACAACCTGAATATGAAAGTGAAAAACTTATTTATAAAAACACGGGGGCGGAAAAGATTTCAGAAAATTTAAAGAAAGCGATAAGTGAATTAGGAAAAATAGATGAAAAAGAATTCACAGTTCTAAATGTAAAAAATGTTTTGATGCAAATTGCAAATAATTTAGAAAGTAGGGGAGAGCTACTGCATCCTGTACGTTATGCTTTATCGGGGCTAGATAAATCTCCTGATCCATTCTTGATTGCCTCTATTTTAGGAAAAAATGAAACTTTATCACGTTTACAAAAAGCAGTTTAAGATATTTCTTTTAATTTTTTTGGGAATTTTTGTGTTAATTCCTATTGTTTTTTCCTATGCCCAAACGGCAGATGAATTAAGCAGTATAATAAGTCAAAAAAATGCTGACATAGATAAACTAGAGTTAGAAATTAAACAGTATCAGACAGAACTAAATGATTTAGGCAAACAGAAAAATTCCTTGAATGGCTCTATCAAGCAACTTGATTTAACTAGAAAAAAATTAACAGCAGACATTTCTGTCACTCAAAAAAAGATAGATAAAACAACTCTGCAAATAAAGGAGTTGGGTTTGCAAATAAACAACAAACAAGGCCGTATTTCTAACAACACAGATGCTTTATCCTTGGACATCAGACAAATGAACGAATTGGAACAAAGCAATGAAATAGCGACAATACTTTCAGAAAATGATTTTACGACAATGTGGAACGATATAGATAATATGTCCACTATCAGTAAAAATATTAGGGAAGCGATAATTGAATTAAGGCAAGTGAAAAGCGACTTAGAAGACACTAGAAAGGAAACAACAGATGCAAAAAATCAACTTGTTGCATTAAAATCTAAACTAGCTGACCAGAAAAAAATAGTAGACCAAAATACGGCAGATAAAAAGAAACTTTTAGCACAGACAAAAAATAGTGAATCCAATTACCAAAAATTATTGAAAGATAGATTGGCAAAAAAAGATGTTTTTGAAAAAGAATTGAGTAATTATGAATCACAATTGAAATATATTCTTGATCCTTCTAAATTGCCAAGCAAAGGAGTATTGAGTTGGCCAGTTGATTATGTTTTTATTACTCAATATTTCGGTAAGACGGAAGCGGGGAAACGCCTCTATGTAAATGGTACACACAATGGTGTAGATTTTCGTGCCTCTATCGGTACGCCTGTAATGGCTATGTCCGGAGGTGTAGTTGCTGGTGTCGGCAATACAGACACACAATGCTCAGGAGTCTCATTTGGACGTTTTATTTTAATTAAATATGATAACGGTCTCGCTAGTACTTATGGGCATTTATCGCTCATTAAAGTAAGTGTAGGGGAAAAAGTCTCTCGTGGACAGATAGTAGGCTATAGTGGCAATACAGGCTACTCTACAGGACCTCATTTACATGTTTCGGTCTATGCACGTGATGCAGTAGAGATAAAAAGTATACCGAGTAAGTCATGTCCTGGTAGAATGCTTACCATGCCTGTCTCTGCTATAAATGCCTACCTTGACCCGATGTATTACTTGCCTCCATATAAGTAAAAGTGGTAAAATATAAATATGAAAGGTAATATGATGAAAAGCGAACAAGATGGATTTCTCAAATTAATCATTTTTATCATTGTCGCTTTGTTTTTGATGAAGTATTTTAAAATAAGTTTGTCTGATATTTTCAGTTGGATCAAGACATTATTTAATAGTGTTTTCTAATCAGACCTGCTCAATGCAGGCAGAATTGCAATGATGAATCTTTATAGAGAAAACAAAGGGATAAGCATCGTCGGTATTTTGCTTTTAGGAGTTATTTTAATTCTAGTTTTGAGTTATTTTAAAGTAAGTGTGAAGTCTGTAGTAGAAAGCCCTGAAGCACAAGATAATATACACTATGTCGGGGGAGGGACTATAAGTTTATGGGATAAGTATTTGAAAGAACCAGCATCTTATCTTTGGAATGATATTTTTATAAATATTTTTTGGAAATCTTTTATAAATAATATGGAGCGCATCAGAGACGGAAAACCTACTGACTATGAGTTGAGCTCTCCAGCCTTACCTAAGCCGTAGGGAATAGCCTTTTGGGCTATATATTTAAAATGATATCGTGTCGCACAATATATGTTTTGTGACCCTATACAGGGTTCACAAAACATGATCTAGATTTTGCGACATAGTTTACAATGTGCGCAAAATCTAGATTGATTGGGACATACAATATCCCAAAACATTGCGCACATTGTGCGAGCATATAAAAATGTCGCACAATGTGCTTTGGGACACTATATGTCCTAAAACATAGCGTTCTATTTACATGAGCTAGAGAGTGCATAGCCAGCTTTTTCCGCTTCCCCAGATGTTTTGAAGTAAATTCTATTTTCTTCTTTAATAGTTTTTCCAGCGCCACAACTTATAGAATAATATTTACTCCCCCGATTTGAAGCAAAAAAACTTCCAGAAGTTAATTTTTGAGAATTATCTGAATTTTGAGGCAAAATGGCTAAATTTTGGTCTACAGTACCTATGGCATTAGCTTCTTGTCCATTATATTCGATTTTAAGGCCTGAACTCGTTTCTTTTGATAGTCTACC
>JAKALG010000091.1 GCA_021813235.1 bacterium | reverse complement strand
TTGCTACCAAAATAGATGCGAGATAAATATAAAAAGTGTATAGTATGAATATGAAAATAACTTTTAAAAACAGCTTAAAAGAAGCAAAAAAGGACACGCTTTTTATTTCTGTGGGGCCTAAAAATAAGGATGAAATTATAAAGGAAAATGGTGTGAAAACACTCTTTTTGAAATGTGATGAGAAAATGACCTTGAGAAAGCTCTTTTTGCTTGTTCGCAAAATGGTGGCTATGGCAAAAGGAATAAAAGCAGAAAAAGTTGCTTTTGATTTTTCTGATTTCAAATTCAAAAATATAAAACTTTCTGATCAAGAACTTGCAGAGCTCATTGGCTCCCAACTAGATTTTGCAAATTATGAATTTGTGGAATATAAAACACCAACAGAAGAAGGTTTTAATTTTGTAAAAGAAATTATTATCTCTGGGGTGAACAAGGAAACAGAAAAAGCTATTTTGAAAGGTCACACTATTGCAGAAGAAGTGAATAAGACTAGAACACTCGCAAATATGCCTGGTGGAGACATGACTCCTCAAATTTTGGCACAAAAGGCAAAAGAAGCTGTGAAGAATCTCCCAGTGAAAGTCACAGTGCTTGGCGAAAAAGAAATGGAGAAACAAAAAATGCGAGCGATACTTTCTGTCGGCCGTGGTTCAGATGAAGAATCAAAATTTATAATTATGGAATATGCTGGAGGCAAAAAGGGAGAAAAACCTATTGTCTTGGTCGGTAAAGGGGTCACATTTGATACAGGCGGAATAAATTTGAAACCTTCAAACGGTCTTCTCGGAATGAATATGGATATGTCTGGTGGTGCCGCTGTCATCCACACTCTTGCTCTCGTTGCAAAAATGAAATTGAAAAAGAATGTCATCGGACTTATACCATCTGTTGAAAATATGGCCTCTGGAAAAAGTTATCGTCCGGGAGATGTCATACGTTCAATGTCTGGAAAAACGATTGAAGTTTTGAATACTGATGCAGAAGGAAGAATTATTTTAGCTGACGCATTAACTTATTCTCAAAAATATAAACCAGAAGTCGTCGTAGACATTGCGACTTTGACTGGTGCTGCGATGGTCGCATTGGGAGAGAGAGCTTCTGCAATTTTTACTGATGATGACGATTTATCTAAAGTAATAGAAAAAGCTGGAGAAGAAACGGGGGACTATGTTTGGAGATTGCCTATGTGGGAAGAATATGAAAATGAAATTAAAGGTTCGCTCGGCGATTGGACAAATGATCATAATAAAAGTCTTCGTTATGGTGGATCTATTTATGCGGCCATATTTCTCTATCAATTCATAAAAGGCCATAAATGGGTACATATAGATATAGCCCCTCGTATGACTGCAATGCAAGGTGAAAACCTCGCAGGCGGCGCCCTAGGCTCTCCAGTAAGGCTTCTATTCAAGTTTATTGAGGAATACTAATATCTATTTCCATTTTTACTCCATCCTTAGAGGGATATTCAAGTGAAGATAATAGAAAAGTAAAAAAGAAAAACCGCCTAATATACAGACGTTTTTTCTTGCTTGTATAGGCGGTTTAAAAGTTATTGCAATTCAAGAACATTGATAAATACTTTGGAAGTAATATTATATCTTTCCTTGAATTCTTGTTCGGAAAGATCATCAATTGCTATTTCTAGGATTGCTCCCCTTAAAGCAAATTTTGATAGAAGTTTAAATAATAAACCAGCTTTTTCTTTTGCTTTTTCGACTTCCATTGGAGTGCTGTCGGAAATTATAAAAATCGTTTTACCTGTTTTTTCTTTCAGCTTATTAATTTTTCTTAGTACATCTACGTTTAGATTCCAATTTGAGTCAAAGAGAGTATTAAGTGCGTCAACGAATATTCCTTCAAGTACTTTATCCTTGAAGTAACCAGTATCATCTCTTTTCCAATTTCTGATTTGTTCAATAATTTCTTCATCGGTGCCTTCCAATCCCACTTCTCTCGCTTCTTTTAATGCCCCTGCTTTTTTTTGAGAACTTGATGTCCATCCCATATTATGCTGAAGCCCAACAAGTACTTGTAATTTTTTTTCAAAAGAATAAAGAGAGAAAGCAGTTGCATCTTCTTTCTTTTCACCAGCAATTATTCTTTTTACTTCTTCCACAACTAGGTTAATGTCAGGAAGTTGTATAAAGCCGACATTAGAATGGCTCATTAAGCCCATAAATTCTAAGCTAGATTCCTTGAGAGATTCTTCAGTCTCGAAACTCATCAAAATGATAATGGTATTTTTATCGTAATTTTTACCAGCAATTTCAATTCCCTTACGATCTGTTCTTTTGTCAGAAGAAACTTCTTTGGAATTTATATCTACAAGAAGAACGTCTTTTTCGAATTTAAGTTCTGGAAGAACGTATTCCAAGTATCTTTGAACAGAGTTTTTCCATTCTTGGTTGTCAGAAATTATTGTAATTTTCATTTGATTCTCCGGTTATTTATTATTGGTTTATTGAGTTGTTTCTATCTCCAAATAGGGGACAAAAATAACCCAACAAATCTTTTTTCAACGAGCAAGATATTGTGTATATAATACACTATTTAAGTAAAAAGTCAATATAAATTAAACCACTTCCACCGGTTCAATATCCGTGTGCTCTTTTGGAGCGACGCGTTTGTAAGTTTTATAGACGAAAATAAATGTGATAAATAAAATCACCCCAGCGAGAGCATACGGCAAGGCAGCGCCTATAGTATAAATAGCACCGCCAATAAGCGGGCCCAAAATCATGGAGAGCGACATTATGGAAGCGAGTATGCCCATCATCTCTCCTTGTTCTTTTTTATCGGAGAAGCCAATGATTTGGCTATTCATCACGACACGCATGGTAGATTGTCCGAAAGCAGTGATGACGAGCCCCAAGACGAAAGCTACTTTGAATGGCAAAGCCATGACTAAATATCCGAAAGCGAAAGGAAGCCAGAGCCATATCATAAGCACAGATTCTTTAAAATATTTGAGCCAGACTTTGCGGAGAAAGAATGCTTGGTTTAAAGAAATAATTACTCCCATGAAAGCCATAATAAATCCAGCTGCGACGACTGTCCAAGAAAATATTTTTGTAATATACAAAGCGAAGATGGATTGGTTGAGTGATACAGCAATACCAAACAAAAGCCAAGAGATATAGAGTGGTAAGACTGTTTTATTTTTCCAAGCTTTGATGATAGGTGAAAATGGATTTAAAGAAATTTTACCGGTATTTCTATCATGATGAGTTTCTGGCAAAAAGAAATAAGCGAGTATGGTGTTCACGGTTGCGAGCAATCCGACGACAATGAAAGGTGTCTTCATGCTGATACCAGAAAGCACTCCACCGACGAGTGGCCCGACGATGAAAGCTACTCCGAAAATTGCGCCTATCAATCCTAGATTGTGCACTCGTTCTTTATTGTCTTTAGAAATATCAACTAGATAATTTTGAGCGGTAGAAATATTTCCTGCTGCCGAACCGTCTATGATTCTTCCCAAGAAAAGTCCCCAGATTGTTTTAGAAAAAGCGAAAATAATCCAACCCAAAGCAGAAGAAGCGAGACTCAAAATGAGCACAGGCCTGCGGCCTTTTCTGTCGGAGACCATTCCCAATATCGGAGCGCTGAAAAATGCACAGAGGGAGAATACTGCAAAAAGCAAAGTGACCACGATATCCGGCACATTAAAAGATTCCACATAATATGGAAGGATAGGAATGATAAGCCCGACGCCTAGTACATCCAAGAAAACAGTCGAAAGGATGATTATTTTTGGCGAAAAATTGAATTTATTTTGGATTTTGTCTTTCATGTCTATCTAAGATAGCACATTTTGTCTGTTTTTAAAAATAAATTCAAAAAACCTAAAAAGAAAGTTTTTAATCAAAAACTCGTCGAGAGTACACTTTTTAGAAAACATTGCGCAGGAGTTTAGAAAATAAAGGAGGTAATCCAACTATTATTTTCTTGAACGACGAGCATAGCAATTTACAAGCTTGCAAATATGCGTGTTTTATAAAAAGTTGTGCTAAGAAAGAGTTTTTGGTCGGAAAACCGCAAGAATCAATATTTTTGCCGGTACGGATTTTTTGAAGCTTAAAAAAGTCCTGAAGTTGGCTCGCCGTCGCTCGCCAAACCCCTTAAAAACATTATTCTTGCGGTTTTTCTTTCATTTTCGCCTAAAATAAGGTATTCTAAGGGCTCTATGGCAAAGAATGAAGTAATTTTGAGATTCGAAAGAGTCTCTTTTGAATATGGTCACAACAAGCCCATCTTGGACGATGTTTCTTTTC
>JAKALG010000090.1 GCA_021813235.1 bacterium | reverse complement strand
CTTTACTAAAATATTAGCTATGCGAAGTGCTAATATTTTTGTCTTCCCTGTTCCTGGACCCGCTACCACCATCACAGGCCCATCTATAGAATCTACAGCCTCTTTTTGAGCCTTATTTAATTCATTATATTTTTCTTCAAAAATATCTTTAGCCATTAAATTTATTATATACCTATTCCATTTAATTTAAGATGTACTTTTGATTTCCAAAAGAAAAAACCGATTATTAAAAAGGTTGAAAGTGGAGACAAATATTCTGGAACGCTGAAGCCAAAAGAATGCATTATCATAATAATACCCAATACCAATATTGAATACATAGCTCCATTTTTCAAAAATACATATTTTTTTATATGTTCCATATTGCGCATGGTCATTCCCCTTACTAAGAATGCACCGAGGCCATTACCTAACAAAATTAAAGGTACAGACAAAGTGAAAGCAAAAGCACCGAGAACTCCGTCAATAGAAAATGTCGTATCTATAATTTCTAAAAAGAAAATTTTACTTAAATCAGATTGTACTCCACCGATTAACTTTTTTTCTTGCAATTCTGCATTCTGTTTGAAGCCGTGAGTAATGAAAAATAAAGTTGAGCCGACGACTGCCCCAAATCCCATCAGATTGCTCTTACCTAATGCAAACCAAGCGATTATGGTGAGTAAAATTGAGACGATGGCATAAAACCAAATTCCTTTAGTCATAAAAAACTTTTCAGTCCTTGGTAACCCTAGTTTTTTATCTTCAAGAAAAAGCCAATGTAAAAATAAAAATACTAAAAATACACCACCCGCCACTAGTAAAATAGGCGCCGATTTTTGTATAGATTCTTGAACTAGAGGATCGCTAGACCAAGCTGCAGACAAAATCTGTCCTATAGAAAGCGTACTATTAAAAGCCCAAATTATTACAAAAGGAAGAAGTCCACGGATTATAAATACGGCAAACAATATCCCCCAAGTTAGAAACCATTTCTGAGCACGTTTACTCATCGTAGAAAGCACTTCCGCGTTAATGATAGCATTATCAACAGAAGAAACAGTCTCAAACAGAGAGAGACCCATAACAACAAATAAGACAGATAATATCATCTTTGTATTCTACTATTTTTTATCCTTATATTCTACTCTGTGGTTACCCCATCAAATTCTGGACCGTCGGCTTCTGCTTCCGCCTTGGTTGCCCGCACTATCCCATCTTTGTGATGGGCTGGAGAATAAATCGTGTAAAGTTTTAAATCTTCTGTGGAAGATGTATTTATAACATTATGTTCTGCACCTGTTGGAACAATAATAACTGAGCCGTCAATAAGGTCGTATGAATTTCCATCAATAATGCATTTACCGTGTCCGCTTTCAATGCGAAAAAACTGGTCATTTTCGGTATGCACTTCCATACCTATCTCTTCATTCGGTTTTAAGCTCATTAAAACCAATTGACTGTGGTGTCCAGTGTACAAAACTTTACGAAAATTTGTATTTTCCAATGTTTCTTTTTCTATGTTTGTATTAAATCCTTTCATAAAATTAAATATTTTAAAAAAAATTAATAATTTTTCGACTATTTAAATAGTTTATATTTTTGAACAAATAAAGTATTCTCCCACCATTTTCCTAATCCTAAATATTGTCCGGAATTTGTCAGCGCTAAAATTATTATTACTAATATATATACAATGTGTTCATCTATAAAAGGGTTGTTAGCTGGCCAAATACCCACCGCTCCATACATAAGTGCCAGCATTATTATTCCAAACAAACTACCCAATCTTGTTAAAATTCCCAACATAAGTGAAAGTCCTATAAAGAGAAGACCGAGCATAAACAACCAATCTATTATCGGCATACCAGCGAGACTTTGGAAGAAAGTCGCCCAAGGTCCATGAACGCCAAATTGCAAAAATCCTGTCGTAGGAGAGCCACCTGAGAGCCATGATTTTTCTGCAGTCGTAGCGAAGCCTAAACCAAATACCTTATCAACAAATGCCCAAAGAAAAATAAAACCTATTGTTAATCTTAATAAACCTAAAACATAACCTAATTTATTATTTTGTTCCATCCCGTTTAGAAGCAGATCGCGATCAACTCGCGTGCCTGCTTTTTTATGTTATTAATTTTTAATATATTCGACATCATATTTTTTGTTTGTTATTCAAATTGCGATCGCGGCTTCTAACGGGATCCATATAAGTATAATTTTACCATAAATAACAAAGAACAACACACTAAAATGCGGGCCGTCTCGTGTTAGAACCTTTCTCAAACAAGACCAGTAAGGCTTTTGAGACTTTTTTTATCATACCACAACGACACGTCTCGAGCACCTAAAAAAGTGACAAAAATGACATAAAATGAGGGTTATAGTTACAGCTATCTGTCACTTTTTATTTTTCTTTCTCAATAGTCTTTTCTGTTCTCTACGAGCTTGTTTCTCTTCTTGTTTCTTCTTTTCTGCCTCTTCTTTGGCTTTTACCTCTTCAGGTGGAACAACCCTTAAATACCTCATAATTCTGTATTTCTTAAGGTATTTAAAAGGATCAACAAACCTATACCACTTTTCTATATGGGTGTATTCTTTATCATCTTTTTCTCTAGTTTTTACGGAATGGCCTTGAAGTATATTTTTGGGTGGTAAGAAGCCTTTATTGTCTTTCATAAGAAATATTTGTGTATGTTCACCCTTGCCATATTGACTGATTGCCCTAGGTCTTAGAATTTTATTTTTAATCCATTTCTGCAAAGCAAAACGATTTACGTTGAAATAATATTCAAAGTCATATTTTGTATACCAAGTATCTTTGTATTTAGCCAAAGCAGGCGGTATTTCACCCTCGTCGATTGCTTTCTGGCAGACCAAACATTTTATGCCCCACTGGTCGTACCGATTATCACCCTCGGGAGTACTATCGCCACAGATAAAACAAGTGTAACCTGCCCCCTCAAGATGAAAACCTTTTGGATTTTGTTTTAGTTTTTCTTCTTTTGCCTTCTCTTTTTCCTTCCACTCTTCCATGAACTTACCAAGTCCATCCAATCTCCATTTTTCTTCTTGAAACTTTTTACCGTCTTTGTCACTTAAACAGAAACGATCTCTGTCAACTGCAAAATTTTCATCAAGTTCTTCCTCTTTCTTAATGCTCCATACATATTCTTCTTTTTCAATATGTCCACATTTCTTACAAGTAGAAGTAGTGATCATTTTTATACCATCATCTTCTGAAGTTTGAGTGACTGAAGAATTACAACGGATACAAAGATGTGGTTTTGTTCTCCATTCTTCACCGTCGTGAAAGAATGATCTTCTCGGTAAACATTTATTAGGACAATCGTACATGAATAATACACGATCTGGTTTATCAGATTCTGTCCAAAGTTCTTTAAAAGTTGGTTTCATTCTGTTGCGACAAATTAGACAACGGATATCTTCAGGGGCTTCAGCGTTTTCATATAACTCATCTCTTTTTCGATCTCTATCCATCCATTCGTGAATAGTCGATTCCTTTTTGAGATATCTGTCACCGGCTTGAAAATGAATCATTAATTCCCGAACGCTTTTTTCAAGAACTTTTGCTTGTCTTCTGGTGATTTTCTTTTCTCTTAATTCTTCCTTATCAGGTTCAGGTGATGGCTTATCTAGTCTACGACAAATTTCGACGGTACCGCGATCGTAGAGATCGATATAATACTGTTTATCTTTGAAATGTTTTTCCATACAAACTATTTAAAAATATTTTTATTAGAGAAAAAATCAGCGAATTCATGATTACTTATTCTTGGCTCTTTACTTTCTATCTCCTCAATAAATTTACACATTCCAGATGAGGCATTATGAAATAGTGGTCCTTTTTCTTTAGGTATCCAGTAATCATTAAAATCTATAAAACCCTTAGTCACGTCATTCGGATCAAATAATCCCCAAAAAGTCTCAAGATCATCTAAACATAGAAACAGTGGGGGTATCCCTTTTAAGTTTGTAAGATTTTTTGTTGCTATTTCTGAATTGCAGAAATTATCAAATTCATTAAATAAATCATGATTACCTAAAAAGTTTTCGGTAACAATAACTGGGATAATTTTTTTTCCCCTACTTTTATTATCTTCAATGTATTGATTAAGCTTAATTAATTTTCCTTTATCATCTTTATTTCTTGCTCTAGGATCATCTTTACCTGCGTTGAACAAAATACGATAAGCGTCATCTAGAAAACCATCAGCCGTTGGGTTATACAAAGAAGACAGTCTATAATATTCCGTAGTAAATTCCATAACGAAGATGCAATCATCGGTTTCGATTACGGCG
>JAKALG010000007.1 GCA_021813235.1 bacterium | reverse complement strand
CGTTCTTACACAGATTACCCAACTTGGGCTTTATACGAACAACTCTTACAACCTCAGGAGAAAATCTACAAGGAAGTAAATATTGTTCCTAACTATAAAGGTTATGAAGGTTTCTCTGGTTTGATGTATGCAGGTTTGGAAGTTGTGCCTGATAGAAAGGCAACTTCAGGATACTTCTATATGCTTAACGAGAACTACCTAGACTTTTATGGTCTTGATGTAGAACTTGATGCTTATGAAGGTGCAAAGAAAGTTGAGGTCGCTTCAAAATTATTCGCTGGTAACTCCTACAACGAGGTATCAAACCTTGGTTTCTACTGGACAGGATTTATAAAGAGTAACACGCAATTTGCTTGGAACTCATTTATAGTTCTCGGTGGTAACCTTTGTACTGATAACCCACGCAGACACGGAGTATTGACAGGAATAACAGGAATTTAGTAGTTTAATGCAGAATATCCGACTAAAACTGCAATAGTTAAATTGAAACACAGAATATAAAGTAGGTCGGACTACAAAAAGTTATCAATTTAACTGAAAATAAAATGCCTATTAAATTAGAAGAAATGATGAATGAGTTTCGCTATCCTTCATCAATAAATACAGCGAAAGATTTTACAACAACAGGCGCAGTTTCTTCAGCAACTTTGGCAGTAAGTTCAACTTCTGCATTTACTGGAGTAGCAACCTTTACAGCAGCACCAGTTTTTACAGCAGCCCCTAGTGGTCCTTCTGTATCAGCAACTGGTTCAAGTGCAGCCGTAGGAGCAACTGTTGTTTTAACAGCTGCAGATTCTGGTAAAGTATTCATCAATAAGTCTACCTCAGGTAGCCCTTCTTGGACACTTCCAGCCGCAGCAGGTGGGCTTAATTATACTTTTGTTTGTGGAAATACTACAGCGGGTTTTACAGTAACTGCAGCAGGTACAATTCATGCTAAAACTAATGCAGCAGGTACAGCAGTAAGTGGTACAACCCTTACCAATACCCAAGCTACAGCAGTTGTCGGTGATGCTATTAAATTAGTATCCGATGGAACAGCATGGTGGATGGTTTCTCAAACAGGTATCTTTACAGCAGCTTAATAGTTAAATTCGGAATAGCTTATGTCTAAAAGGACGGAGGTGGAGCTATAAACCGAGAATTAAAAAATGTCAGTAATTAAAGCAAATTTATTAGTTAGTCCACAAGAACTCTTTACATCTTCTACCACACAAGGTACAGATATAGGAGCTTATGCAACTACAGGTGATGGACGAGGTTTTCGTTATTTTTATAACGGAGGCGTTGCCGCAGTTGTAGGAAAGGTATATCAAGGCCCAGCAGAAGACGCAACTAACCAAAGCCCAGCAGGTGGTTTGGCAGTTTCAGCAGCTGCTATTGGTGCTACCCAAGTTACCCTTACTGGTTCATTGACTCTTGCAGCAAACTTGCTCGCAGGTGGTTTTATGTCAGTAGTTATAACTCCAGGTGCAGGATATACTTACAAGGTAAAAAGCAATACAGCAGTATCAGGTGCAGCTAATTGTGTTGTTACTTTGGAAGACCCTATCTTAGTTGCTCTTACAACTTCTTCAAAGGTTGTATTTCATCTTAACCCTTACAATGGTTGCGTAGTTGCTCCAACAACTCTTACCGCAGCCCCAGTAGGTGTTGCTATTGCAGCAACTCCAATCAATAATTATGGTTGGATGCAAACTCATGGCCCAGCTACTTGTCTTTTGACAGGAACATTCGCTACAGCAGGTTTGGCTGTCGGTGTTCTAGTAGGTGGTACAGCAGGTTCATTAGCTCCCGCTATTGCAGGCACTAATGTTCTTGGTTACACTATGGGTATTGGTGCAACAGGTGAATATGATGCAGTTTTCTTGACGATTGACTAATAATCAAAATTGTGTTATATTAAGAATTAGCCATAGACAACTATGGCTTTTTCTTTTTATAGTGGTATAATAATCTCAATAAGAAAAGAACAACTTAGTTTCTTTTCACTAATTAAAAGTCATGGAAAAAAAAGACGAATTGGATGAACTATTGCATCCAAAAATGGGAGTGTTTAATCCTTCCATTAAGTTTGCTTTTACTAATATAACTGAAGAGCCATTTGATATAGTCTGGGATGGTGCTTTGGTTACTAGAGTCGAACCTAATATTACAGTTGAGCTTCCCCACTATTTAGCTGTCAAGTGTACTAAGGAATTAGTAGACAAAATAATGATAGCCAATGCTAAACTAAACGAAGTAGAGTTCTATAAGAATAACCCAAATGTTCAAATCAACACCTACAGAGCTCCTAACTCTCTTGGAGTTCCGAGTGCTCGAAAAGTTTGGGAAAAACAAATTGTAAGAATCCTAGAAGTAGACGAAAGTAGCCCACAGGTTCGTATTATACGAGCCCAAGTTAAAGAAGAACTTTTGAAAGACTTAAATGCTCAACCTTCTAAAGGAAGTCCTCTTGATAATGCCCCAGGTTCAGTAACTGAATTTGCTGATTTAACGAAGAAAGAGGAAAAAAAAGCTCCTGACGAAAAAAAATCAGAAGTAAAAGTTAAAAAAGTAAAATAATATGCCTATGAAACTTCTATCTCCTTTTCAGAACAAAGAAAAGAAAGATAATGAGTTAGCAAAAAAAATACTTAGAATCCAAGAGATAGAAAAATTATCTACCAAGGCAAATGCTAGAATTGCTCAAGCTGAAGCTGATTTTAAGGACGCGTTAAAGAGAAATCAGGAAATATGGGCTTCTGAATATGAAACACATCTTCAGAAAGTAAAGCAAATGGAAGCTGAAATAAATGCTCTTGAAAAAAGAAAAGAGCAAGCCCTTATTCCTATTGAATTATATAAAGCTGAAGCCGATAAAATAATGGAAGAAGCAAGAATTATTTTAGGCAGAGCAAAAGAAACTGAAGAACAAAATGATTATTTACAGGAAAAGTTAGAAACTAAACTAACTGAAGTAGGTGATAGAGAAAATAAAGTAAAGGACGAAGAACAAAAACAACAGATTGCTAGAGAGGGAATAATAGCACAACAAAACTCCACTAGAGAAGGCATTGAAAATCTAACCAAAGAGATAATAAAGTTTCACAAGAAACAACAGGAAGAAGAAACCAGTTTATTAAAACGAAAAGAAGAGGTTTCTCTGGCTGAAATAAACCTAAAAGGCAAAATAGACAAATATAAGAATAATCTTGAAGCCCTAAAGGTTTGGGAAATTCAACTTAAAGATGAACGAGATACTTTACAAAGGGAGTATGATAGACTACATAAATAATTTAATAGAAAAATCAATAAATTATCCTTATTGGTGGAGAAATTTTAATTGGTGGGGATATAGAAATAGTAGGAAAAATCCTATTTATGTACTTTATTTTTGGGCTTTTAAGGAAAAACACATAAGAGATACTGCTGTATTTTATAAATGTGAACCCCAAAAAGTGTTTTATCCATCCCCTTTCTATAAAAAAATAGTAATGAAAGTTTTTAATTGTTTCCCCCTATAAACTAACCCCAAATTTGTTAATATTGAGATATGGGAACAATTAAACAAAACAGGGGAACTCCATTTAAGCAAACAGCTACTCATGCTACTTCAGCAGTTGCTACTCAAACAGGCGTAGCTAACACTACTATTTATATAACCGATATTTCAGGAAGCTCTGATAAAGCAGGAGCTTTACTATTGGTTAAAGATGGAACTACAGTTATCTGGCAAGATATTATAGGTAGCACTGTTGCCTATCATCATGGTTTCATCGAACCTTTGGCTATAACGACGGGGGCTAGTGCTTCTATTACAGTAGATGGCACTTCTCTATGTAAGTCCAACATAGCGGGTTTTATAATAAATAATAGTTAAAAATGGCATACTTTTTCGATAGTAGAGATAGAGCCCTTGTAATAAATGGCTTTCAAAATGGCATAGCTGATGACCCATATTCAGGCATTTCTGATATGAGAAATGTAAATATAATTTCTGTTCCAGGAGAAGCAAGTGTAGCTTTTTCTACTTCTAAAATATCATCTCCTAATTATAGTGGCACTATGACTACTTCTAGTGCTGTCAATGATACAGTAACTCTTACCGCCAACCCAGAACCAGGACAAGCAATTCAATTTTCAGTTTTAAGTGATACCACAAAAGGTATAGCACTTAATACAACCTATTGGGTTGGATATGTAAGTGGTGGAGTATATAAACTATATTCTGATTATCCGATGGCTTCTCTGGTAAACATAACTGCTGATAGTTTAACTGGAACTTGGGCTACTGTGAATATGGGAATACCTAAATATTTCGCTTATGCAAGCAGGGAAGCATCTCCATCATACTGGATGGTAGATAGTTTAGGACAAGTATGGAGTAATGCTCGTACTACGGCAAATTCACCATTTTATTGGACTTATACAGGAAACAAAACAAACGATAATTCACATGGAAACGGAATAGTATACTACTCTGCTTCGGATGGAACTGGTTATGTATTTGTGTTCAGTAATAGTTCTATTGATTATACTCCCACAGCTACAGCTAGTATTGCGTGGCAATATCAATGGAGTCCATCAGCTGGAACAGTTGGGGCTTATTCTGCAACACCTACTTCTGTATTAAAAACATCCTCATCTGCTACAAATTCTCATGAATCTATTGTTGGAACTGATAATAGGGTATATTATTGTGATTCAAATTGGGTAGGAGTTTGGTATCAAACAGATTCTACAGTACCATTTGTACCAACTACAAAAGCAACTTATACTTTTGACCAATTTTCTATTTTACCAACTAATGATATTTCACAGTGTTTAACTCAACTAGGAACTAATCTTTTGGTTGGAGGACAAAAAAATGTTATATATCCTTGGGATAGGTTTTCTCCATCTAATAGTTATCCTATATTGATTTCTGAAAGTAATATACAAAAAATGGTAACTGTGAATACTAATACTTATATCTTTGTTGGTAATCGTGGCCGTATTTGGGTAACTAATGGCTCACAAGCACAACTTTATAAAAAAATCCCAGACCATCTTTCGGGAACAGTAGAACCATATTTTATTTGGGGTGGAGTGACTACTCAGAAAAATCAATTATATTTTAGTGCTTATTGTACTACTAACTCAAATACAGCAATTACGCAATATGGTGGACTCTGGGCTATTGATTTAAATACAAGTGCTATCCGATTAACAAATAAATTATCTTATGATACTTATGGTGGATATGCTACTGCAATAACTCCAAATTTCACAGTTTCTTCATCTCCTGGAACAAATAATCCAAGTGGAACTGGACTTTATATTGGTTGGAATGATGGAAGTTCGGGATATGGAATAGACCAAACTTCTTCTTCTCCTTATACTGGTTCTCAATCAATAATAGTTTCTGAGCTTATTCCTATTGGAACATTTAATATGCCCAGGGACTTTGAACGAATAGAATATCGCCTAAGTAAACCTTTAGTATCAGGAGAAAGCATAAATATCTATGCTAGGTTAATTTACAATACAAGCGATACGGGATTTGGTTCAGCTATCTTAACAGATTCAACAGTAGGAAATTTCTCTGGTTCTTCACCTGTAAATTTTAAAAATGCTCAATGGCTACAATTAAAGGCAGTTTTAAATTCTACTGCTTCTTCTCCTAGTTATGTTAGATTAACCGAATTTAGAATCACAGGATTACAAGGTCAAGGGCCATTACAACAGATTACAATATAATGGATGATTTTCAACAAAAATTTGATAAAGCTATATTAGACTATGCTTCCAAAAATCAGTATGGGGTTTCGAGAATACCCTACCATACTCATAATGGAACAGATAGTCCATTGGTTCATCCTACTTCCTCAGATATAAATGCTCGTTCTTATGGAACAGGGGTAACAAGTATAGTAACTGGAACTCCAACTAAACTTACACTTCAATCTAATAGTTTTAATAATGGAGTAACTTGGGATTCAACCAATAATAGATTACAAATTATTACTGCTGGACAATATTTGATTACTGCTTTAGTAACCTATACTAATACAACTGATGCAAAAGGTTACCAAACTTTGGTATATAAAAATGGTGGAGAAATAATGGCCGCAAATATGATGGCAAGTGCGGCAGGGGGTGCAGTTAGCCCAGTTTCTACTGATATACAAACATTAGCCACAAACGATTATTTGGAACTTTACACTTTCCATAATGCTGGTGTTAATCAAACCGTTGGTTCTACTACAGAACAAACTTACCTAGCAATAGCAAAAGTTTAGTTTCCCCCTATAAAAAACATTAGAATAAAGCATAATATATATTATGAGAACTTGGACTAGCTACCAAAACGATATTCCCAGATATATAAATAACAGTCTAGCCGATAATGTAACTTGGGCAACAGAGGAGATTAACCAGTCTTTAAGATATTTGACTACCAAATACTATTTTAACGAAAGAGCTTATACTACTACCACGACAGCTTCTACTCAATTCTATAATCTTCCACCTCAGGTTAAAAAATTGATAAATGTTACAGTTTTAATTGGTTCTACTCTTTGGCAACCAAGGGAGTGTCCTAGCCGAGAGTTTTGGGACTATTTGAATACAATTACATTTACTCAAGATTATCCTTCATATTATTTCGTATTCAATGGTCAAGTAGGTTTATGGCCTACTCCTTCAACTTCGTCAAATACGATAACAATGAATTATAAAACTCGTATTGTAGACCTTTCAATGGCAGATGTTACTGAAACTACTTCTTCACAAACAGTTTCGATTACGACAAACACAACTACAGTTACAGCTTCTGGTTCTGCTTTCAAAAATTGGATGGCAGGTAATTGGATTAGAATACCTCATTCCACTACAGATGCAACTAATGGAGATAATCAGTGGTATCAGATAGATAGTGTAACAAGCGGAACAGTTTTAGTTCTTAAAAATAAATATGCAGGAGCAACAGTAACAGGAGCTTCTTTCACAATAGGTGAAGTCCCATTACTTCCCGAAGATTATCAAGACCTTCCACTTTATCGTATGGCGTATATATACTATACGACTCGTTTTCCTGATGCTACGAGAGCACAATTATATCAAGGACTTTGGGACAAAGGAGAAGCTGAATTAAATGAAGAATTTGGTTCAAAGACAACCAATGTAATATTACCAGATACCCAGATGCCAATTTGGAATCCAAACCTTTTTCAATCTGGTTTAACACAAGCATAATATGGCGTATACAATACAACAAGGAGATACATTAAGTGGATTAGCAAAAAAATATGGAACTACACTTCCTAATCTTTTAGCTTTGAATAAAAATATAACAGACCCAAATAAAATACAAGCTGGGGCTTCTTTAAACCTTCCACCAACTATAAAAAATACTTCAACGGGAACACAAGTAGGTGGTACTTTTTACCCAAATGTAGGAAACGCAAGTAGTGCAATAGGAGTAAAAACAAAGAGTCCTACAGATAATTTTAAGGCTCCGCCTAATATTACTCCAACTCCACAGGTTCAAAAACCTATTGCTGGTGGAACTACTACGGAAGGTGGAACTCAAAATACAAATACTATTCAAACACCAACACCTACTGCAACAACAACTCAACCATATAGTCCAACCAATACTGGATTATTTGGACAGTTAGTAGCAGGTTTAGCAAATGCAGGACAATCAAATCCTCAAGCAGATACTTATCGTCAGCAAATACAAGACTTACAAAATGCACAAGCAGAGGCCTTCAAAAATCTTGATTTAAGTGGAATAGACCAATCTCTTGCAACAGGCCAAGAAAATATATTAGGTAAAACCTTTGCCACAAAAATAGGTGCAGCACAACAGGGCTTAGCAAATGCACTTCGACAGCAAGAGTTAAAACAACAAGCATTACAGCAAGCTGGTGGATTAGCACAACCTGTGCTTGGGGGAGCAGGTCAAGTTCCATTTAGTCCAGTTACTGGCGGTCAAGGAACTATTTTAGGAGGACAAGGTGGTGGATTTGATATAAATTCATTAGCTAAACAAGTGGCAGGAGGTCAAATGACAATAGACCAAGCCAATAGTGCATTGGGAAATAATATAGCTCTTACTGGTGCTTTAAGAAATGCTATTACACAGATAAATCCAAACTTTAATTTTGCTCAATCTAGTACTTTAGCAGCACAGCAAGGTTCTATAACCCCAGCATACAACTATGCAAAGATAGCACTTAATAATTTACAAAATGCTGTGGGAGAATTAGGTTCTACTCAAAATACAAATATACCAATAATAAATCAAATCACACAAGGATTATCTACTACATTTGGAGTAGGTTCTCAAGCAGTTCAAGCATACAAAGGTGCATTAGCGGAAGCTCGTAGTGCTATTCAGAAAGTTCTTGCTTCAGTTCAAGGTGGAACTCCAACTGATTATGTTGGACAATCTAATGCTTTACTTCCCGATAATGCTACTCCTAATCAAATAGCTGCCGCCTCACAAACTCTTGATACACTTGGACAAGCCAAAGTAGGAATTTATGGAAGTCCAGGACAATCAACAACAACTCCAACAACTTCCACAAGTAATCAAACAGGAGCACCAACTTGGGATAATTATGCCAATATTAGATAAAAAATTATGCTTACATTATCAAGTGGACAACAAATTGATGAACCAACAATGTCGGGAGAATCTAATCCTGATGCTAGTGTGTCAGGTTTGATGAAGGTTATAAAAACTCTTGAAGGTGGAGATTATAATAATCGTAGTGGTGATGGGGGTGCTTCTGCTGGGGCTTATCAATGGAATAATGATGGAAAACCACTGAAACCAGGAGAATTGCCTAGTCATTGGAAAAATGCCGCAGCACAATTTTTGAAAGACCCTAATGCTCCAATGACACCAGCTAATCAAGATTATGTTGCATATCAACAGATTAAATCCTATAAAGACCAAGGAAGAACACCTACTGAAATAGATGCTCTGTGGAATGGTGCTAGTAAAGACAAAACTACTGGACTATATAAACATAATAGTCCACAAAGAGAACAAGCATTTCTTCAAACTTCACAAAAATTGCAACAAACTCCTCAAGATGTTTCACAAGAAACACAAGGAACTACTGATACTTATGGAGCATCTTTTCCAGCTTCTCAAACAGATACTCCATTAACAGCAGGATTAAAAGCTGTTGGAAATGTCCCATCTTCATTATTTAATTTAGCGGGAGGATTATTTAGTGCAGTTACACATCCGATAAAAACAGTTGAAGGAATTGGAAATGCTTTTGCTGGGGGAATAGAAGAAGGTTGGAATAAACTTACAGGTGGACAATCTAGTGATGTTCATACTCAGACTTTTGATGCTCTTAAAAAAGCTCTTTATGATAGATATGGTTCTCTTGAAAATGCACAAAGAAGTGCAACCAATGACCCTGTTGGGGTAGGAAGTGATATATTAGCCATTTTAGAAGGAGGAGCAACTTTAGCCGACAAAGCACTCGGAACTACTGGTATAGATATAGCTAAAAATGCTGCTGAAACAAGTGCTAGAACTTTTGGACAAACTGGATTAAATGTAATGCCAAAGGTTGGAGAAGGACAAATAAGTGGAACATTAAATAGGGGACTTACATCTATCGCCCAACCCATAGTGGGAACTATAAAATCCACAATGGGAATTTTACCAAAATTAGCAGGACAAACTTTGGGTTTAGAAACTGGAGTAGGATATGACCCAATTAGACAGGGATTACAAGCATCTACAGAGGGTGGAGATGCTATGAAAGCATTTACACAAGCATTAAGAGGAAATACAACTCCTGAAGAATTAGTAAATCAAGCCAGAAGTGCATTAGGAGATGTTATAAACACAAGAAATCAAAATTATAGAAATATGATATCAGGATTAAAAACAGATACTACTACTTTTGATATTTCTCCTATAGTTAGACAAGTAGAACAAAAATTGAAAGATTTTGGTATAACAAAAAATGCTGATGGAACTTTGAATTTTAGTCGTTCTGCAATAGGGGAAGGTTCAGATGCAACTAAAATAGAAAATATTTATAATGATATTAAAAATTGGGGAAACCAACCTGGTGACAGAACAGCAATAGGCATCGATACTCTTAAAAGAAGAATTGGAAACTATTATTCTCCCAATAGTGACATAAGGGCATTTATTACTGGTGTAAAACAATCTACTAAAAATGTATTAGAAAATGCTCCTGGCTATACTACTGGTATGAAAAATTATGCTGAAATGTCTGATAGTATATCTGAAATACAAAAAGCACTTTCATTAGGAGATAATGCTTCTGTAGAAACTTCCTTCAAAAAATTAACGAGTGCATTAAAAAATAATGAATTTAGAAAACAAGTAATTTTAGGATTAGACCAAGATACAGGAGGACAGTTACTAAGTAAAATAGCAGGACAAAGATTAAGTTCAATTATGCCAAGAGGATTAGCAGGTGTGTTGGAAGGAGGAATAGGTGCAACCACAGCAATTTTACATCCTGGAGGAATTTTACCATTATTGGGATTAGCAATAACAACTTCTCCTAGAATAGTAGGAGAATTTGTGAGAGCATTAGGTTTAGGATTACAAGGAACAAATAAACTTATGACACTTTTGAATAAATTTGCTACTCCAGCAGTAATGACTGGAAACATAAATAATAGATTTAACCGAGGAGGTCTTCAATAGTTCCACCTTTAGTTATTATTCCTAGAATAACACAAATTATAATAAACCAAATCATATACAAATTATATATCTTGTGCTATAATAAGTCAAATGTCAAAAGTGTATATCTTTTCTAAAAACCCAGAGAAACTTTTAGAAATGCTTGCATTAAGAAGAGCAGGTTTTTCGTTTGACTTTTTGTCAGAATTGTATAATTGTGATAGAACTACTCTTCGTTATCAATGCAGAAAATATCAAATCTTTCCTGTCAAGACAGTATTTATCCGAAATGATAAATCCCCTGAAATATATAATCCTAAACGTATAATAAAGAAAATAATAGAAGAATTATATCCCGAAAGAATCTCAAATTGGACTATTGTAGATGGAGAACGAATAAATACTGGAAAGTCTTATGCAGACTATCTTAAAACTCTTTCCCCCTATAAAAAATCTATATTCTAGGACATAATTAAATAATGGTAGTTTCAATACCCCTTGATGCTAATAGACAGCAGATGATAGCAGGTACTCTTGACACAGATGGTCAAACTGTTGTTCCTATTTATGCAAATCCTTCCACTCATGCTATAAAAACTGCCAGTGCAACTACTGGGAGTAGTTTTACTTCTACTACTGCTCAAAGAGATGCTAATAGAAAAACAGTAATTTGGGGAGTAAGTAGTGCAGATGGTATCACCCCTATATATATAGCAGTTAATTCAAGTGGAGAAGTTTTAATAGATATAACATAATTTTATGACAATAAGTCTTCCTCGTGATGCAAATAGAGTAACAGTAATTGGCGGAACTTCATCAACAGATGGAGTAACTCCTGTATCAATTTATGTAGACCCAACTACTCACAGAATAAAAGCAGATGTTACAGGTATCATTCCAGTAGCAGGTTCAGATACTTGGGTTCAGTATAATCGTGGTGGTGTTTTAGGAGCAGATTCAAACCTTGCTTTTGATTATACAAATAAAATTCTAAAAGTAGGTGGTGGAACACCAACATACACAGTCGGAACAAATAATATTTTTAATACTACAAAAAGTTATGCTGGATATTTAGCAGTAAATCTACAAAACTTGAGTAATGGTACAGCTTCTTCAACAGATTTTATTATAAATGCTGACAATGCAACTGACACCACAAATTGGTTAGATATTGGTATCGCTTCTTCTTTGAATACAGACCCACTTTACACTATCGCTGGGGCTAATCAAGCATATATTTATAACCAAAGTGAAAGTTTAGCAATAGGAACTGCTACTACTGGTAAGGTGATTAAATTCTTTACTGGTGGAACTTTGGCAGCTAATGAAGGAGCTAGACTTGACGCTGGAACTTTTAGTGTTGGATTAAATGCTACTACTCTTGGGAAATTAAAACTTTATGGAAATACCTCTGGTTCGGTTACTATCCAACCAAATGCTGTAGCAGGAACTGGAATTGTTTTAACTGCTCCAGCCACTACTGGAACTATTGCCTTAACTTCCGATTTAAGTTCTTATGTTCCCTACACGGGTGCAACTACTGATTTGAACTTAGCTACCCATAATTTAATTGGAAGTAACTTAATTGAAGGTTATACTTCAACTGCTACTGCCGCAGGAACTACAACCCTTACAGTTTCTTCTACAGAAATACAAAACTTTACTGGAGTAGCAAATCAAACATTGGTTTTACCAAATGCTACAACTCTTACAAAAGGACATTCATTCAGAATACTTAACACTTCTACTGGGAATATAACAGTTCAAACAAATGGTGGTGCTACTATATGGACTATGGCAGCTACAACAGATTTATATTTAATCTGCACCGATAATTCTACCGCTGCTGGAACTTGGGAAATTCACTATATCGCTACTGGTATTTCAACTGGTAAAAGAATAACTGTTGCTAATTCATTGTCATTTATCGGAGCAGATGCACAGATTATAAACTTTGGAACTAATAACATTACCTTAACTACTTCGGGTGCGACTTCACTTACTTTACCATCTTCGGGAACAGTAGCAACAGGCACAGGAAGTGTTAATGAAATTGCTTATTGGAGTGGAACAAATACTCTTGGAAGTTTAACAGTAGCAACTTACCCATCTCTTACAGAACTTTCTTATGTAAAAGGAGTAACTTCTTCAATCCAAACACAATTAAATGCAAAAGGTGTAGGAGATATGGTGCTTGCTTCAATCCAAACAGTAACAGGTGCAAAAACATTTAATGATGGAAAACTTATTCTCGCAGGTGCAACTTCAGGAACACTTACTTTAAAAGCCACAGCAGTAGCTGGAACTAATACAATTACATTCCCAGCTTCAACAGGAACAGTAGCTTTAACTTCTGATATTCCAGTAAAAGCCACAGGTGCAGAATTAGACACAGGAACAGATGACGCTAAATTTGCAACAGCTAAAGCCCTTAAAGACTCCCACAATGTTCCAAGTGTAGCACCAGGAACTTCTGGAAATGTTTTGACTTCTAATGGAACAGATTGGGTAAGTTCTGCACCGGCTGGAGGAGGAACAATTACATCCACTGCCCTAGAAGCATTATCCGCTGGAGATTTTGTTTCAATAAGTTTTACTCCTAATTCTGCGGGATCTCAGGGAACTACTTGGTTTGGAACATCTACATTATATAATCAAAAAACGGCTTTTAATGTTGTTGGAAATGGGGTTTCGTTTTCTTCAATGAATTTGAATTTAGCAAAAGTTGGTAGTCCTACTGATAATATTACTATCAGAATAGAAACCGATAGTGCTGGATTGCCTAGTGGAACTTTAGCAAATGCAAATGCTACTGCCACAGTGGCGGGAACTGGTTTAACTACTTCTTTAGTTGATACAACTGTTACTTTTGCAGGTGCTTTTACGCTTACTGCCGGAACTATGTATTGGGTGGTTTTAAATAGAGATGGAGCATTAAGTGATACAAATTATTATGTTAGTTCAAATAATAATCAAGATTTTCTATTTTCTTTTACAAGAATGCAAAATTATGCTAGTGCAACTTGGACACAACAAAATAGAATACCATATTATGCTGGTGCTGGATTTCAAATAACGGGGGTAAATAAATGCAGAAGTTCATTATTCGGATTGAATATGATGGGTTTTGTTGTTTCTAATGCTAGTGCGGGTGCATCTGTGTCAATCTATGGTCAAGGAAGTATTGCTACTAATCTTTCATCGTTGATTCCGGGAATGGTATATAAAAGTAATGGAGCAACTACTCCAGGTTCAATTGCTGTTCAATCTGGTCCTGGGACAACAACTGATACTATTCTTGTTGCTATTACTTCTACTACTGGATATATTCAATTTAGAACAGCATAATTAAACCCCAACATCATCATTATGGACAACACAGAGTATAGTAAAAAAAATAATTTAATGCTAAAATGGAAAACGATTATCAATTAAAAATAAATAAAGAAATCATGGAAAAAATAGACGAACTAAAAGAAACAGTTAGTCATATTGAAATTGCAATAGCCCAATTACCAGAAAAATTATTTGAAAAGGCAGATAAAAGATATGCTTCAAAATTGTCAGAAAAAATAATATACGGAATGGTTGGAACTATAATTACTTCCGTTCTTTTAGCGTTTATTTATACTGTAATCATTAAATGAAAATATTTTTATTAAAAAACAATGTATTAAACGGAGATGCTTTAAATAAAGGTATTTACTTAGTAAAACAATATGCTTCAAGTATTGGACTTACTTTAGATTTTACTGTAAAGAAAACCGACAAACAATTTACAAGCCAGTCTAATTCAAACGAAGTAAATACTAATGGTTATATTGTAGTACCTGCCGAGATTTTTCAAGAAGCATTAAAACAAGGAATGGTATTTAGTGAGGACACAATAGCTTGTTTGGTTTTTGATTGGAATAAGATACAACCACAACCAACCAATCCAGCCATGTCAGGATTAAATATGCAGATACCAGAAAATTGGTATAATGGTTATTCTGAAGTTTTTGCAGAATTTTTTCTACATGAACTTTCACACTATTTTGCTTCAAAGAATAATGTGCCAGATTTGACCCATAACTACGACCCAGCTTTTAGCCAATTACCTCGTTATCAATGGTATCTACATTTAATTCAACAGTTTATTAACTCAACTCCAACAGTTATTTTGACTCGCACTTTAGATAATGGAACTGAAACAATCGGAGTATTGACATATAAAAATTTTAATTGCAAAACACTAGAACTTCCATATAAAAATAATCAACGAAATATATCTTGTATTCCAACTGGAACTTATCAAGTTAAATATACTTTTTCTTGGAAGTTTATGAAATACACTTATGAAATACAAAATGTTCCAAATCGTGCTGGAATAAGAATACACTCGGCTAATTTTGTAAATGAATTATTGGGTTGTATTGCTCTTGGAAATGGACTACTTGACATAAATAAAGACGGATTGCTTGATGTAATAAACTCACGAAACACTATAAAAGCATTTGAAAATATAATGGGTAAAAAACCATTTACTTTGGTGATAAAGTAAAGCACCTCTATTGAGATGCTTTGATTTTTTTAACTCTTTGTAGAAGTTCTATTACTTCGTCAAGAGTTAGGTTGTTAAATAGAAAGTGCCACGCTTTGTGTCTTTCCATATCCATTTTGAGAAGATTTTTTTCACTTCTTCCACCACGACACTTAGGAATTAAATGGTGTCTATTGAACTTACGAGAACGCTTCCAGTGCTTCATTTAACCTCCATTTTCTCTATTTGCTCTTTGGTTAAAATGGCAGTCCTTTTATGTTCGCATTTTTTAAAGTAGATTTGAACAAAAAAGGCATTGTCGTTGATTTGGTAGATATACGCTGTTCCCCTTTTTGCGTCCCCGTCTTTTTTTTCCATAAAACAGGTTTTGCAAAAGGTTGATACTTTCATGATAGGTTTCATGATGGACCTCCTAGTAATAGAGTAATTATTTGCTCTTCACCACAAACTATACAGGAACAGAATAAGACATACCAGCAGTGAACTAAATCCACATGCACAGCCGATAATGCAAGCTCACCACCGCAAAGCTCACACTTTGGTATTATGTTTACGAATTTTGCCATGATTGCCTCTTATGATTGATTACATAGTTCTGGGGAGTAAGGATTTGGTTAAGGCTTATTGTCCTAACGGTCAATAGTTTCTTTATGGTCACCTTACACGTCTTTTATAGTTCAACTTTATCTTAAAGATATAGTGCCGTCACACAGTCCTAAGGGGCTATCAACCCACGTACGTTCTTTGACTTACAACGGAATTTATGTAAATCGCACCACTTCACTATTTGTGGGAATCCCCAGAATTATATAATCAATGTTTGTCAAAAGACTGAAATGTTGCGGATATAGAATCGAACTATTCTTGAAGGTTATGGGCCTCCCGTGCTACCATTACACTAAACCGCTATGTAAATTATCTTACTTTCAATATTAAATGTCAAGTAGTTTATCCCCTTGCATTATTCTAAAGTGTGCTATAATAGATAGAACCTGCCTTTGGTATGGATAATACCTCACAGGGGACTTATAAATTAACAATATAATTATGAAAAATTGGTATCAAAGTAAAACTATTTGGTTTGCGATATTAACAGGTGCGGTGGGAATTGTTACATCATTTTCTACTCAATACCCTGACGTCGGTTGGTTAGTAACTATTGGCTCGGTAATAAATGTAATACTGAGATTGGTTACTTCTGAACCTATACAGTAAAAGTCTGGCTCACTTACGAGCCGTTATGTTTACTAAAACAATAATTGCTGTTCTAGTATTCGCCTCCCTGTTAGGTTATCAACCACAAAGGACAGATGCAGAACCGCAAGTAATACTTACCCCTAAAGAGTATATTTCATTATATGCCTCAAACAAGGCAATAGAAAAAGAACTCTTGCTTGTAGCCAAGTGTGAAAGTAATTTCAAGCCTACTGCCACTCATCATAACGACGGGAAAAAAGGTAGCACATCTTATGGTATTTATCAGTATAAGATAGGAACATTTGAATACTTCTCAAAACTTATGGGAGAGAATTTAGATTACTACTCTTATCACGACCAGATAAAACTTACCGCTTGGATATTCGCCAACAGACCAGACTTAAAGAAACATTGGAGTTGCAGTAAGATAACAAAAGTGATAAAATAGAATAAGCTAGTTTTCGACACTAGCACCTACTCATTACATATATAATTCTTCAGAGTCCAACGACTCAAATTAAAACAATGGTAAATAGAATAGGATGAAAACCTACCTTGACAAGAGGTGGGTTTTTGTATATATTTATAAAGCACCCTTTCATAAAACTATGAAAGATAATATAAAAAAGGCAGTTGAATCCGCCGAACAAGAGATTCAAGAAAAAGAAATTAAGAACCTTAAAAATATAATAAAAGATTTATTAGAAGAAAAGAAATCTAAGGAAGAGAAAAAAAGAGAAATTGAGAAAGAGATTTCCATTATTAAGCAATCTATTGACGATTTTAAGTCTGGTAGATTAGATAAGATTAAAGAATTACAGGAAAAAGATGAAGTCGCACAGAAACTGTTAAAGTTTCAAATAAACATTATCAATCAACCAATTATTACTCAACCTTGGGGATGGCATTATCAAGTAGTTCCTATGTACTATAGAGGAGGTATTACTTCAGTAGATAGTAATATTTATTATTGTGGTGATTCTACTACCTTAACTACTCAAAGTTGTTCTAGTCTATCTAGAATTGCTAGTAATGGTATGGCTGGAAATACTTATGCCACTTTTACTTCAGGAAGTTATAATGTAAATGGTGGAATTGTAAACTTATAAACTAATAACAAAGGGTGCAACAAACTAGGGCTGTTGCCCTTTTTTGTTTATCTAAAGTTATCCACAGTTTTGTCTTGCATTATTTTATAGAAGTATTAAAATATAAGCATGGAAACCTTACGGATTCAAAACCTCGAACAATGGATTCAACAATGGAAAGCCATACAATTTCCTAGAAAAATACCCATCGAAGAAAAACTAAGACAATATAGAGAGTGGAAAAACATTTGGGATATTTGGTATTTTGCACCTAATTTAACCCTAGAACAAGTTAAAAGAATTGCTAGAGAAAAAAATGACGAAAGAAAAGATTAAAAAAGTAGAAGCCACTATTAAATCTATCTATTCATCATTAGAAAGCCATTTACCTTATTTATATTTAAAAAGCACAGAGGGTAAAGATTTCCATAAAAAATGTGTAAAGGATTATGCAAAGGATTTAAAAAATCTCGTTGATTTATTATGACCTACGAAACTAAAAAGCAAATAATCAATAAACACAATTTCTATTTTCAAGGAGATAATCTCATATCACTAACTCTTATGGTCGAACATGGGTTAGAAGTTTTAAGCGACAACAACGCTTTAGAATTATTAGAAAAACTACCAACAACATGGTGTGCGAAAAATGCAAAAAAACTTGCAAGACTCTTTACTATAATCGGAAGACAAAAGAATGGGAATGTGAGAAAGATGCCCCATATCTAAATAGTAAGGATTCAGAAGATTGAACATTTATACTATTGACAATAATCTTAAAAGATAGTCGTATAACTATTATAAAATAAAGCTTAAAAATGACAAAAAAAACACGAAGCCCAAAATTAAGTCACCTTGAAGCAAAAACCTATAAACCACTCTTAGAGTCGTCTAGTCTTATTAAAGACCCTAATTATCAAAAAAAGATACTTTTGATAGATTTGGAAACCGCACCAAATATCGGTGCATATTTTTCTCTTTGGGATGAGGGAAATATTCTCTGGAATGAGAAATATTGGTATATACTTTGTTTCGCTTATAAGTATCTTGGGGAAAAAGAAACCCATGTGGTTGCACTACCGGATTTTAAGACTTGGAAAAAAGACAAAGAAAGTGATGAAGAACTTGTCAAAAAACTTTGGGAACTTTTTGACGAAGCCGATATTATAATCGCTCAAAATGGAAATGCTTTTGATATAAAAAAGGCAAATGCTCGTTTTGTAAAATGGGGACTTGAATCTCCGTCTTTTTACCAAAAAATAGATACCCTAATGATAGCCAGAAAGTATTTTAAGTTTGATAGCAATAAATTAGATGACTTGGGAGATTATTTAGGTATCGGAAGAAAATTAAGAACCGAGAAAGGATTGTGGCAAGATTGTATGAAGGGAGATAAACACGCTTGGAAAACAATGAAAGAATATAATAAACAAGATGTAATCTTACTTGAAAAAGTATATTATAAATTAAGGGGTTGGGATATTCATTCTCCTAATCTTAATTTACTATACGGGGGAATTTACTGCTGTCCTACTTGTGGAAGCAGTCAAGTACACAAAAAAGGTTTTAGGTATACTCGCACAAATATCTATCAATCATATTATTGTTTGAATTGTGGTAGAAAAAGTCAAGGAGAAATTATCAAAAAAGACAAGCCCCTTAAATGATTTTCAAACGCTGGATAATACTATATCAAAATGATATATATAGAAATGAAGTTTATGAAACAAAAAAGGTTGCCAGAGAATTAGCAAAAGAATATCTAAATCGTGATTATAAGTTAATAGAAGTTAAAATATATAAAAAAAGTAAATAATCGTATCAAAAAGATACAAAAAACAGTTAAAAATTATATGATTAAATTTGCAAAAACAAAAGAATATAAAGGAGGTTTTAAACGAGGTGAACACGAAACAAAACCTAGATTTGGTTTAATCCCATATAAACCCTTAGAGAAAGTTGCTATACACTATACCTTAGGAGGCATTAAGTATGGATTTAATAATTGGCGAAAAGCACAAGACGAAGATATAGAAGGTATGAAAGAAAGTGCTTTACGACATATTCTAGCGTGGTATAATGGGTGTAATGACGAAGACCATTTTTCAGCTACTATTTGGAATATGTTTAACTATGAAGAATTAAATGATAGAAATACCAAAAGAGATTAAATCTCTTAAAAGAAAATATAGATATAAAGAATATTTTAAAGATAAAATGTGGTCTGCTATATCTATGTATGTGGTAAAAAGAGATGAAAAAAAAT
>JAKALG010000089.1 GCA_021813235.1 bacterium | reverse complement strand
GAATTTTGTCTCATCTGGTTGGGCAATATATTTTCTTTTGGTTGAATCATTGATTTTGTATTTTTTATACAGAAGGAAAATAAAAATGGATTAGTTTTTTTAATTAGGTTATAATATTCTTATGAAGAAAGAAGGAATATATACAAAAAAAGCAAAACATACTTTTATTCACACGAAGCCGTCTCTTAATAAAAAAGAGTTGGTCATGGTCATTGAAAAGGGAGGGAAAAAAATTGTAAATCAAATAATGCAATCATGGGAGACTCCATATATGAAAAAACTTGCTGATGTAGCGACGGCAAAAGGCGGGCATATTCTAGAAGTCGGTTTTGGCATGGGTATTTCAGCTGGTTTTATACAAAAATCAAAAAAAATAAAAACGCATACGGTTGTTGAGGTTCATCCTTTAATGATTGCTTCAGCGAAAAATAAATTTGCTAAACATATTAAAAAAGGCAGATTTATCTTAAAAGAAGGTTTTTGGGAAGATGTAACAAAGAAAATGCCAAGTAAATCATTTGATGGAATTCTTTTTGATTCTTGCCCACTAGATTCTGGGGTTGAATTTTTCCAATTTTTCCCATTTTTTAAAGAAGCCTTCAGACTTTTAAAGGATGATGGTGTATTTACCTATTTCTCTGATGAGCCTAAAGGTATCTCTCCGAGACACCAAAAAGAGTTGAAAAAAGCTGGCTTTACTGGTATTAATTTTAAACTTTGTAAGGTTAAACCTCCTAAAACTTGTGATTATTGGAAGCACAACACTATCGTCATTCCTATTGTTAAAAAATAGGCATCATGATTCCTCAATTTCCACAATTTAAAAAGATAGAGTTGTCTGATAGGGTAGATGTAGAGGCATATACCAGTCTTTTTGAACCGTATTCTGATTTTGAATTTACCTGCTTGTGGGCTTGGGATATAAAAGAGGAACGCATGATTTCTCTCCTAAATGGCAATTTAGTTATAAAATTTACAAACTACAATACACATGAGCCGTTTCTTTCTTTTCTCGGGACGCATGATTGCGAAAAAACCACGAGAACACTTATTGAATATTGCAAAGAGAACAACCTCCCCACGACATTGAAATTTATGCCAGATGTTTCAATAGATGGTTTAGATAAAAATGAATTTGTAATTGAAGAAAGCTCTGGTGATTTTGATTATATTTTTTCAACGAAAAAATTGGCTTTATTGAAAGGAGGTGAATTTGAAAGAAGAAGAGAAAATGCAAATAGATTTTGGCGTGAGCATCCTTCTGCAAAACTTGTTCCTATTGATGTTGGTGATAAAGAGTTTCAAAAACAAATTTTTGAAACGATTAGTATGTGGGAACACAATAAAGACATAATGAAAAAAGATTATGAAATAGACGATGAATTGTCTGCAACTAAACGCTTATTTAAAAGTGACTGCGTAGATTCACTTATCAGTGTAGGTGTCTATTTAGACGATAAAATGCTCGGGTATGCGATAGGGGAAAGACTTATGAATGGCTATATGATGTGTCATTTTTTAAGGAGTATTGTCTCTTATAAGGGGGTTAATGAAGCACTCATGCAGGGCTATGCGAAACACTTAGATTCTCTACAAATTCTATATATAAATTTTGAATCCGACTTGGAGCATGAAACCATAAGACGATTTAAGATGTCTTGGAAGCCTATTAAATTTTTGAAACGATATAATGTAAGATATACACAGGCATAAGTTAATGTCCTTGTGGTGTATGTTCCATATATGATATTATATTTATATGAAAAGTTTTTATAAAACTGCTATTCATGAGACGACGTTTAAGGTCTCTTGTCTTCTCTTCTTGGTTTTTTCTATATGGTGGATTATATTACATCTTTTTGATGCATCTGCAACTCAAATCTTAATATGGGCTGACTTATATCACGTTACTGCACTTTTTGGAGCAATAGCTGGATTAGTAATTTCAAAAAAATGGGGTGGATTTAAAAGCATGTTAGGACGTGCAATTTTTATGTTCTCTATTGGCCTTTTGTGTGAATCATTCGCACAAAGCGCCGGAAGCTATCTTGCTTGGAAATTAGGTACAGTACCATATCCTTCTTTGTCAGACGTTGGAGCATTTGGAGCGCTCATTTTTTATGCGGTCGCTGTAATTCTTCTTGCTAAAGCTTCTGGAGTACATGTATCATTACGTAGTTATAAAGGGAAACTTCTTGCAGTCATTATCCCTCTTCTTTTCCTTGGTGCTTCATTCGCAATATTTTTACGATCTTATCAATTTGATTGGTCCCAGCCGTTGACGACATTTCTAGATATTGGCTATCCTTTAGGTGAAGCCTTTTATGTTTCAATGGCGATACTTGCTTATCTCTTGTCACGTAAAGTTTTAGGTGGAGTCATGAAAGTGCCTACACTCTTTTTTATTGCTGCTCTTATATCAGAATATATTGCTGACTTTTTATTCCTTTATGATTCACACGCAGGCACATATGTCGTCGGAGCTTTTAATGATTTATTGTTTGTAGTTAGTTATTCACTGATGGCAATAAGCCTTATTCAGCTCGGTGTCGTGTTTAAGTGGATTAAAGAGACAAGTTAAAATTTATGGATGCGATTTTAAAAATACCAATAAGAATAATTAAGGAACAAGAGCTCGTCATTGGGCCTATTGCTTGGGATGAGGCTAGAAAAGTCGCTGGAATCACTGTTGATCAACCTCATGGTGCTGTTTCTTTGGTGGGGGACACAAAAGATATAATAAATCATCTTGTTGCTCGATATGAAAGACTTTTCGGACGAGCTTCACATGAAGTTTGTAAAGATGCCGTCCAAGATTTGATAGCTGAAATACCAGAAAATGAAGTGCCTGAAAGCTTAATATAATATGTCCGACGATAATGAAATACAAAAGATAACCGAAACACTATATCAACACAATTTAGAACTTGCGGTTAAAAATAAGACCTTGCTTCTCTTGGAAAAGCTATATCAGACAAGCATTTTGACCTTGGCGCCAGAAGTTATGGCTGAGGATATAACCAACACTATTCGTGATGATTTAAATCTTGAATTTGCTGGTATTTTTTTATTTGACAAGGAAGCAGATTCTCTAAAGGTGCTTTCTTTTTCTAAAACTGAAAGATTAAAAGCAATCGTAAACAAGCTCGGTTTTCTTTTTAAAGATATTGTCATTACAGATGTTTCCAAAAACGCTTTTTTCAAGCAAGCTGTCTATGACCATGCGAACAATATGACAAATAGCTTAGAAGAAGTTTGGGGAGGATTTATCAGCAAAGAAAATTTAGAAAAAATAAGGAAAGATTCTCACATCAAGACGATGGTGCTTTGCTCACTTATGACAGGAAAGGAAGTTCTCGGTGTGCTCCTTTTTGCGCTTAATAGAGATTATGAATCACTCAATACTTTTGAAAAAGAATCCATAAAAAGCTTCATCAACGTCATCGCTTTATCGCTCGATAAAGTACTTTTGTATAAAGATTTGCAAGTTGCGAATTTCAACCTCCAAGAGCTTTTGAAACAGAGGGAAAGCCTCGTGCATTTGGTCACTCATAAAGTTAAAGGTTCTTTCACTCGTTCTAAATATATTTTCGCTGGAATGCTGGAGGGAATGTTTGGTGAGATAAATGAAGAAGTGAGAAAACGTGCAGAGCAAGGTTTAGAATCAGACAATATGGGTATTGAGACGGTTGACCTCGTTTTAAATGCTGCCAACTTGGAAAAAGGTACAGTCAAATATGAAATGAAAACGGTGGACTTCAAAGAGCTAGCAGAGAAAACAGTTTCTGAAAAAAAGATTTCTGCCGAAGCGAGGGGTTTGAAATTGGAAAGTGAAATGGGGGAGGGCACCTTTAATGTTTCAGGGGACCCTCTTTGGCTCAAAGAAGTGATAAACAACTTGGTAGAAAATTCTATAAAATATACTAAAGAAGGGACGGTGAAAGTTGGCATTACGAAAAAAGATAATAAAGTTTTATTTTATGTGAAAGACACAGGCGTAGGTATCACCCCAGAAGACAGAGCAAATTTGTTTACTGAAGGGGGACGCGGAAAAGATTCTGTCAAAATAAATGTGGACAGCACGGGCTATGGTCTCTATTCTGTCAAAATGATTTTGGATGCGCACAAAGGCAAAGTCTGGGTAGATTCCGAAGGTCCCGGCAAAGGCTCCACCTTTTGGGTAGAACTCGATGCGATTTAAAAATAATATGAACTTTGTTTAATATGGAAAAAAATATAGAAATTGAAATACGCGGGCCTTTATTAAAAGAAGAATTTGATAATTTAGTTAAATTTTTTGAAAA
>JAKALG010000088.1 GCA_021813235.1 bacterium | reverse complement strand
GAAGAAAATCGTTCAATAGAATTTTTAACTAACTCAAAGAAAAAATAAATTTATGAAGAAAAAAACAAAACGAGGTGCAAAGAGAAAACTCGCTTCTCGTATGCTCGCAAACGAGGAAAGAAAAAACAATGTGAATGTATTTTGTAGTAAAGCGTGGCTGGAAAGAAAAGAGGCACGTATTAGAAAACAATTAAACCAAGGTAAAAAGAAAAAATAAGTATGAATACACAAGTTTCACAACCATCAAAATTTCAAGCAGAGTTTGATAAATTAGACCATTACCATCAAGATATTGGGAATAATATGCTTCGTGGTTATGTTGATAGAAAACAAGTCCTTGAGTTAATTGCAAAATATATTTATAACAAAGAGATTGAGTATAAATCCACAGTAACGAGTGGACAGGCACTAGTGATGTCTTTGATATTTTTTGTACTTGGTCTTGGATGGGGTTTTCTATTGACCGTTGACTATTTTAATTTACTATAACTCTATGCCTACCCAACCTACACAACAAGAAGATAAGAAGATAATAGTATTGTTAATGATTTTAGGTATTCCGTCATTATTTATCTTCGGTATTGCTATGTTATCTGAATTTATCTTCGAGTAACGAAGCATAAGAAATAAGTAACGTATCAAAAGGGATAAATAATCGTATCATTTTGATACGATTAAAAGAAGACCCGTAGAAAGTTATTCATAGCCCATATAGAAACTGTACTATAATGAATAATATAAGTAATATAAAATAAATAATCTAATATGGAAATCGTAACCCATCTCCAAAAGTTTCAAAAAGAAACAAAAAAGCAAAGTAAAGAATCTGTTCTCGCTTCCGAGATTTACGAATTCTATAAGAAGAATATATCTTATACTCTTATTATGAAGTTGATTAAGGAACGAGGATATAAGTTTGTACAGGAAAACTTTCTTATCGCACAGAAAGAATGTTGGAACATACGGTTATTCATGTATAATATTTATAAAGTAAAAATCATTTATGTCAACAAACAAGAAGAATAAGACAGTTGCTAAGAAACTTGACAATGAAAATCGTTTGGACAATAATATGCTTGAGCATAATACATCACAACTCATAAACAAAATAAACAAGTCGATACATTTATTTAATAGAAAAAGAAAACATGAAACATTACACATTCACCCTACACAGATATGAAGATTTTATCTTCGATATAGAAGCAGAAAACTTAGATAGTGCTGTTGAAAAATATGAGCAGTTAGATTTACAAGATGCTACGTCTCATAGAATTATATCTGATTCTGTTGATATAGACCCTGGAGATACGGATGAAGTTTTAGAACAAGAGGCAGATGAACATGACTGCCATCACTCACCAGAGGATAGCTGTCCGACATGTGATGTATTAAAATAATATAACTATTATGGACAACAATAAAACAATAGTGTCACGAGGAATATTTCCACACAGATATGAAGAATATAGCGATGGTTCTTTAGTAGCAACCTGTATCGAATGTGGAAGTGTTGTTAATGTCGAACCAGAAACAGGAAGAAAGATAAAGAAAATACCTGAGTGGTTTACTAAATTTACCTGCAACGCATGTTGGAGTTCAAAGAATTCTGAAACATATACGAAGAAAAAGGATACACGATTAGAAGAAATATTGGTCGGTCAATCGTATAACCTTGCACAACAAGATGTAATATCACAAGGATTTAATCCCGATGATGAGATATACTGGGAACTGATAGAACGTTGGAGACTACTGCATTATTCTGCTCTGTTAACATTACGAAATAAAGTTGCTCATAACAATGATTTGTTGTATGATGTAGCACAGAAAGCACTGAATGGAGAGAACATTCCAATATCAGATTATCAAGAGGTAACCATAGACTCAGATACTGGAGAACCAATATTCGATAATATAAAAATTATAAACGAAAATAAAAAAGCATATAAGCGCAGCGATGCTTATAAAGATAAACAAAAACAATAAAATTATATGTACGAACAACAAGATGTAAAAACTATATCGGGTAAAATAGAAAGGGTTGAACAGAAACGTTCTGGTGTTAACGCTAAAAATAATAGACCATGGACTTTATATATTGTCCATATTACTGCAAATGATGGTGCTGATATAGAGTTTGAAACATTTGATGGCGGATTTATAAAGTCTGTCGGTAAGACTGGTTCATTCTTCTACAAGATTGATGAGCGTGAATTTAAAGGTAGAACATATGAATCCTTTAAGTTGCTTCCATTTGAATCTCAAAACTTCTATGATGGAATACAAGAAACTCACTCTGTATCTACCAAAGATTTTAGTTCACGAGATAAGAAGTTAGACGATATACTTAGTTCTAACGCAGATATATTATCCGTACTCGATATGATTAATACAAAGGTTGATAAGTTATTACACGATAGTCTTGGAGACTTGGAATAACTATGGGATATTCAAACAAAAAAGGATGGATTGGTCAAGAGGAAGTTAAAACATTCCTAGAGAATGTATTCTCACAGCAGGGATTTAAGTTTTTTAATGTGAACGGCAGTGAACGTAGTAAGAAAGTTCTTGCGGGAGATGTAATTATTGATAGAAAGTCTGATAAGAATGATGAGTGTGTGCTAAATAAATATTTTATAGAGGTAAAAAAGATGGCTTCTCCTTCTGTATTCTCTATAATAGATAAGGCAACAGATGATGCAAGGTGGTGGGGACTTAGAGATTATATAGCGTTTATATCTAGGTCTCCACGTGGAGAAGTAACAACCAAGAAAGACAGAATAGTCGTCATGTCTTGGGACACATTTAAGAGTTTAATGGAACAACTACAAGGATATGAGTCAGAGCAATCTTCAAAGAGTAAATAACGCACACGAACGTAGAGATATGTTTGTACAGATTCACCAACGTTCTTCGCTGGCTGAATTGAAATTGTTATACGATATGTTTTCAAATAGAGACTGGCTCAATTTGGGATTCGAACGATGGCAAGATTATGTTGAAGCTCCTATAGATTCTGGTGGTATAGGAGTAAGTCGAGAATGGGCAACACAACTTGTACAAGTTTATAAAAAGTATATAATAGAATTAGGACTAGATGAGCAGAAATTACTTGAGGTATCTCCACGGAAACTATATCAGTTAAAGAATGTAGTTAATCAAGACAACGTTGACGACATGCTTGATAAAGCAAAATCTCTATCTCTACGTGATTTAACATTAGAAGTAAGTAACGTAGATACTATGGAATGTCAGCATGAAGACTACGAGATATTCCATAAATGTAAGTTATGTAAGTCGTTTAAAAAGATTTAATAGAATTAATAATTATATGGACGATATAAACATTGACAAAGACATACTTACAGAGGAACATTATCATAAGAATACTCAAGAAGTTCCGTCTATAACTATATTTCAAACAGGAGCAATAAGAGATTCACAAGAAGGAAAGGAAGATTATATAGAAACAATTAGTTGGACAGCGCAGAAAAGATTTGCTAAATATATGACTGATAAGAAGATGAAGTATGGGGCTGGAAACTTTAAAAAGGGAATACCAATATCTAGTTATGAACAATCTCTGGTGCGTCATCTACAGAAATATCTTGAGAATAAATATGAAGGAGGAAGTACAGAGCCAAATGAAGACCATCTATCTGCAATGAGATTTAATATAGATGGAATAATGCATGAGGAGGAAAGAATAAAAAAGATAAGTATATGATTATAGCATTTGATGTAGATGACACATTGATACTTCCACCAGAAGCTACTGGATTTGATAGAGATATACCAAACTATGAATTAATAAATATCTATCGTTGGTTTCAGAAAGAGGGACACAGAATGATTGTATGGAGTGGTGGTGGAGAAGATTATGCTCGTATGTGGGGAGAGAAACTGGGATTAAATGCATATGAATATAGGACAAAGCAAGAAGACAAGAGTATAGATATTTGTTTTGATGATTGTATTGTTGATTTAGCAAAGGTCAATATAAGAGTTAGCCGTTGGAATAATAACATAACGAGAACCATACATTAAGTTCATTACAAATAGGTGGGATAGTCCCGTATGGTTCGGGGGTAGACTGTAAATCTACTGTACATAGTGCCATATTAGTTCGATTCTAATTCCCACCACATAGGCGATTGAGTCGCTTATACATAGATTATGGACAGAATGATAGAAGCGTAATGACGCAGGGCGAACTTGCAAGGGTGATAGCATCAAACTGCAGAGTACATAAATGATTGAGATTACATCAATTGTCCGCTGTGGGTGAAAATCCCATTTCTATCATTCT
>JAKALG010000006.1:12251-19962 GCA_021813235.1 bacterium | reverse complement strand
ATAAATTACAAAATCAACTGAATTTAATGGCAGATAATGTGAATGCTTTTGTCGTTGTCTTAAACCGTCTTGTTTCTTCACTGAATATAGAAGTAAAAAAATTTAATACTATAGGTGGTGAGCTCGGGGGAGAATTTGAAGAGGGAACTTACAAAGAAGATTCTACAGGTAGGGAAATAGATATTTATCAATTTGATAATGAAGGCAAACTAGCGAGGGTTTTAACTCATGAAATGGGCCATGCTTTAGGTCTAGAGCATTTAGAGAATCCGAAAGCAGTCATGTATCGTTTAAATAACGGAGTAAATGAAGATTTAACCATCGATGATATAGTAGCCTTAAAAAAGCGTTGTGGCATATCCGCACCGTTTTAATATTTGTACTACTTTTATAGTTAATAGAATAGTAATCCATTCTATAGATAATTTTGGTATTCTATTATATAATATAAGTATGGGCAAATTAAAAACACCAGAAAAAGACATATTTAAAATAAAAAATCTTAGATCAAAAGGATATAGCATTTCTGAGATTTCTAATCATACTGGTAAAAGTAAATCGGTTGTTTCAAAATATATACAAAAGGTGAAAATTTTACCGCAATTTAGATTAATTTTAAAAAGAAAACAAGGAGGTAGTAAGACTAGAAGTGAAGATCTTTGGTTAAAATCTAAGCAAAGTGCCAAAGAAATCATTAAAGAATTAAAACTACGCGATAAAATTTTTCTTTTAATTGGAATATATTGGGGAGAAGGAACAAAAAAGGAACTTAATATTATAAACAGTGATCCAGTTTTATTAAGAGCTTTTGTTGATTTTATTAAAGAAATTGGTGTTGCAAAAAACAGGATTAAGGCTTCCGTAAGAATATATAATGATATTAATCACAATAAAGTAGTTGATCATTGGGCAAATATTCTAAGCTTAAAAAAAGAGCAATTTTTTAAAATTGAAGTGATAAAAGGGAAGAAAAAAGGGAAATTAGAATTTGGTATGTGTAGACTAAGGGTCGAAAAAAGTTCCAAAGAATTTAAATTGTTATTATCTCTTATAAATGTTATAAAAGAGCATATAATGTCCTCGTAGTTCAATGGATAGAATAGCTCACTCCTAACGAGCTGATCCAGGTTCGACTCCCGGCGAGGACACAAAATTTAAAAATTGGCTTTTTAGTGAAGCTATGATAAAATGTGTTTTATGGATCCTGAATCCAAACAATTACTTCAAAACACACTAGCTCTCGCTGAGGAAAACAATAAACTGCTTCATAAAATTAGAGGTGTTCAAAAAAGAGAAACTGTTTGGCGTGTACTGAAGTATGTTGTAATAATAGCTATTGCTTTCGGCTCATTTTACTTTTTGGAACCTTATTTAGATAAGTTGGTTGGTGTGTATGATTCAGTTATGGGGATACAACAAAAAGTAAACAATAGCCCTTTGCAGGACTTGTTAAAGAAATTTTAAAATTAAAATATGCCTAGGTAGCTCAGTAGTAGAGCGTTCCCCTGAAGAGGGACAGGTCGGGTGTGCGATCCACCCCCTAGGCACAACAAAAGGATGATTTCTAAAAAATAAAAAGATAACTTTTAAAGGGGTTTCGAGCTCGACGGAGCGAGAATTTCAGGATTTTTTAAGCTTCAAAAAATCCGTACCGACTAAAAGTTATCTTTTTATTTTTTTTAGATAGATTTTACTTTTATAGTATTTCTTTTTTCCTTGTCCACCTTTTGTATTTTAATAGTGAGTAGTCCGTGCTTCTCTGTAGCTTCTACTTCTTCTGGTTCTACTTCTTGAGGTAGGAGAATAGTACGAGAAAATTTTCCCCAATATAATTCTTTTATAAAATAGTTTTCTTCATCTATATTTCTGTTTTCTTCTCTTTTGCCTTTAATCGTTATCATGTCGCGAGCAATAGTGAGCTCCAGATCTTCTGGTCTGACTCCAGCCACCATTGTTTGTAACATTATATCCGTTGGTGTTTGATAGACATCGACAGTCAATTCTAATTCGTCGTTCTCTTCTTCCATCCAACCATTGCCATTTTTCTTGTCTTCTGCTTCAGAAAGATCTCTCGCTTCTATGTATTCTTCTTCAGCACGGATGCTACCTGTTAATCTATCAAAAAAGCTCCTTTTTTTATTTTGTGTATTCATCCCATTAAAAATTTTAATTAATAAACATTTAAATTATAAAATGTCCCTTGAATTTCTGACGGGACAGGTATAATTTAATTTTCAACGCTCATTCTTCTTAATTTTTCAAAAAGTAAAATAATAATAATTGTGACGACCCAAAGAAAACCTAAAACTCTTAAGAAATTGTTTCCACTACCTCCCATTATAAAAAAATTAAAGGTACTATGCAAGGCGATAGCAAGTAATACACCTAAAATAAGGTATAAACTCTTTAGGTATTTGTTCATGAAGAAAGATAAACCGAGTGCCACGCCGATAATTCCAGATGATACAGCATGTAGCAAGGTAGAGCCTAAAAATCTAAGTTGCCCGGTCAAGAGGCCTACCGTCGTCTCATTTAATGAAATTGGTTTTATTAAAAATAGAGTATTTTCAAGAGCTGCAAAACCCAATGCAACAGTGATTAAGAAAATAGGCCAATCTATCGGTTCATCTATACGTTTTGTTTTATAAAAAATAAGTACCACTGCCAAAAGCTTCATCAGTTCTTCTATACTTGCCCAAAGAATCGTCTGCCATTCTGGTGCAGATACATTATTTTGAACAAATTTTTGAAGGGGGATAACGAAAACGACAGCAATCATCCCGAAAAAAAATAATATAGCCAGAAGTCCTTTTGGTTCAGGCTTTTGATTGTCTTCTTTTAACCAAAACCAAAGCCAAAGAAGAGCAGGACCTACTCCTCCTAAAATCGCTAAACCTAAAGTTTTCGGATCAGTTATCATTTGGTTTATCCTGGGCAGGGCCGAAGGGCCATTTTTCTACTATTAAAAGATTTTTATTTTTTATAGGCAACATTGACCAAATCTCTTCAGTGACAAAAGGCATAAATGGATGAAGTGTTTTAATGGAGAGAGCCCAGATGGATAGTAATGTAGATTTTCTCTCTTTCGCTTTTTCTCCATCCTCTTTCATTATCTCTTTACTCTCCTCTATTATCTCATCTGCAAATCTATGCCAAATATATTGATAAATTTTTTCAGCTGCAAGATGGAAACGATAGTTGTCCATATCAGAAGTAATGTCTTTTATAATTTCCTTAAATTCTTCTGTAAATTGATTTGATACATTTATATCATGTTTATGTTCTTTAGTATTTTCTAAAATGAAACGCGTAATGTTCCAAATTTTATTGGCAAAGTTTTTATAACCCTTTACTTTGTTTTCATCGAAATTACTATCATTTCCTCCACCTGTCCCTGAGACGAGAGACATACGCAATGCATCTGCTCCATATTTCCCTATTATCTCTACCGGGTCTATATTGTTGCCAGATGATTTACTAAATTTCTTACCATTTTTGTCTCGCAAAATTCCGTGCAAGAAAATTGTTTTGAAAGGAACCGTTCCCAATAAAAACTGTGACATCAATATCATTCTCGCTACCCAGAAGAATAAAATTTCATAACCAGGATTGATGAGGGTAGTGGGGTGATAATTTTCTAAATCTTTTGTTTTTTCTGGCCAGCCCAAAGTAGAGAAAGTCCAAAGTCCCGAGGAAAACCAGGTGTCTAAAGTATCAGGATCTTGTGTCCAGCCGTCTTCTTTTGGTGCTTCTAGCCCACAATATATCTCATTTTCTTTGTACCAGACGGGTATTTGGTGTCCGTACCAGATTTGACGAGAAATACACCAATCACGTAAATTAAAAATCCAATGATAATAAATTTTCGCGAAATGATCTGGAAGAATTTTTATATCTCCTCTTTCTACTGGCTCACGCATTAGCTCTTTCAATGTCTTGCCGTCTCGCTCTTTGATTGGCTTATTTACGTTGATAAACCATTGTAATTTTGGCAACGGCTCTACTATTCCACCCGTTCGCTCAGCCGTCCCAACGTTTTGATTTATTTCTTCTTCTTTTTCTAAAAGATTTTCTGACTTTAACCATTCCACGATCACTTCTCGAGCCTCGGTTGTTTTTTTATTAAGTATATTTTCTTTTCCAACTGCCATTTTTGCATATTCATTTATAACTTGTGGTCGTGGTAAATTGTGTCTGTCTGCGATTTCCCAGTCAGTCATAGAATGTGCAGGGGTCACCCCTAAAGCACCCGTTCCAAACTCGAGGTCTACATCTTTATCTTCTATTATTTTTATGTGGATAGGTACTCCACAAAATTCTAAATCATATTCTTTTCCAACAAATTTTTTATAACGTGTATCTTCTGGATTTACTGCTACGGCCACATCTCCGACTTTCGTTTCAGGTCGCGTAGTAGAAATAGAAATGGGGAAGTCTTTACTATATTTAAATGTATACATTTTTGCTTTTCTTTCTTCATATATTATTTCATCATCAGAGATGGTCGTTTGGCCTTTTGGGTCCCAATTTACGATTCTATTGCCACGATAAATAAGCCCTGCGTCATACATTTGTTTGAAAGCCGTTTTTACAGCCAAATTTCTTTTTTCATCAAAGGTAAAAGCTTCTCGTGACCAATCAAGGGAGGCACCCATTTTTTTAATTTGAGAAATTATAGTATCGTGACTCTGCTTAGCAAATTCTCCTATGCGTTTCAACATTTCTTCTCGGCCTAAATCATAACGAGATTTACCTTCTTTTTTCTGGATTTCTTTTTCTACTTTAGATTGTGTTGCTATAGCCGCATGGTCTGTGCCTGGAATCCAAAGAGTTTTGAACCCAGCCATTCTTTTGTAACGCACTATCATATCTTGGATAGAATCTTCCAGAGCATGTCCTAAATGCAGAGTGCCTGTCACGTTTGGTGGGGGAAGGACTATGGAAAAATTTTCTTTATGTCTTTCTGGTAGATTATCGGGATTAAAAAAACCACTCTCTTCCCAGAGTTTATAAATTTTGTCTTCAGTTTCTTTCGGGTCGTAGGGCTTTAGTAATCTTTCATCCATTACTAAATAATATCATAAAATATTGGGCTTTTCTACTTTAATCGTAAATTTCCGGTAGCTTTTATTTGAGATGCTTTTTTTACCTTTCCTTTGCTTTTTACATAATTTAAATATCCGGCGACGCCTATCATTATGGAGTTGTCTCCAGTTAATGCTTTTTCAGGGAAAAGAAGTGTAGTTTTTTTGTCTATTGTTTTCTCCATTTGTCTCCTTATGTGTTCATTACAGGATACTCCGCCAGCAATGATAATAGTTTTCGCTTTGTATTTTTCTTGTGCCTTAATCGTTTTGTGGACAAGTACATCTGCCACAGCATTTTCAAATTCTAGAGCGATTTTTCTTTTTATTTCTTCATTTTCTAAAATATTTGGATTTTCTTTTTTCAAATCCCGTATCAAATAAAGTACCGCAGTTTTTAAACCCGAAAAAGAAAAATCAAAATTTTTACTATACATCATTGGCCTCGGCAGAGAAAAGGAGAAACGATTTTTTTGGAAACTATTTTTAGCCGAACCTGTGTGCTTTTGCGAATGGTCTGGCGGGGGTAGGGGACCCCGGGAACCGAGGACCTGAGCAAAAGCATCAGGTGAGGCGCTTCTTGCTTCCTCTGCCAATTTTGAAATTTGCGGACCGCCGGGGTAAGGAAGGCCCATCATTCTAGCGACTTTGTCGTAGGCTTCTCCGACAGCATCATCTAGAGTTTGCCCAACGATTTTATAATTCATCCAACTTTTTGAAAGTATTAGTTCTGTATGTCCTCCAGAAACGAGAAGAGAAAGTATTGGAGTTTCTATTTTTTTAGGAATAGTAAATGAGCCTTTGCTTTTTGCAAAAACGGAGACGATATGTCCTTCCATATGATTTACAGGGATGAGTGGGACTTTCCACTTTTCCGCTAGTTCTTTGGCAAAAACAACTCCAGTCCAGAGAGAAGGTTCTAATCCTGGACCATAAGTGACAGCTATGGTGTCTACTGGTTTTTTCTTTTTACTTAATTTAGATTCTTCTAAAACTTTCTCTAAGAGAATAGGTAAATTTTTAATATGTTCTCGTTTAGCAAGGGCAGGGAAGACACCTCCATATTGTGCATGGATTGCTATTTGTGAATTTGAAGTGTTGGCTAAAATCTCAAAAGAGGCATTTTTAATTCCACCTTTTGCCTCCATTATTGTTATTGCTGTATCATCGCAACTTGTTTCTATACTTAAAATTTTCATTTATTTATCTCACTGTGCGCGATACAGGGATCGAACCTGTGACCTTGTCTACGTCAAAGACACGCTCTACCAACTGAGCTAACCGCGCTTCTTTCTTATATTACATTTTCTCTTGTATTCTTTCAAGTGCCACGATAAAAGCACCACGACGAAGGTCGGTGGAATATTCTTTTGCTTTTTTGAAAGTTTTTTGAGCAGCATCATTCATCATAGGCAAAAGCTTATCAAAGACTTCTTTTTCACTCCAATGTTCGTCTTTTAAATTTTGGTCCCATTCAAAATAAGAGACTGTCACACCTCCAGAATTTGCCAAAATGTCTGGTATGACAAGGATACCTTTTTTGAATAGTATTTCATCAGCTTCTGGCGTTATAGGCCCATTGGCAAGCTCTAAAATGACCTTGGCGCTTACTTTTCCCGCATTGGCTTCAGTTATCTGATTTTCAAAAGCAGCAGGCACTAGGACATCACATGGAGTTTCCAAGAGTTCTTTGTTTGTTAAATTTTTACCATTTTCAAAATCTGCCAAGGAACCAGTTTTTTTCTTATGTTCAATAAGTTTTTCTATATCTAAACCATTCTCATTATAAGTTCCTCCTTTTGAATCAGAAATGGCTATGATTTTGTGTCCGTTTTCTATAAAGATTTGAGCGGCATTCAATCCGACATTTCCAAAACCTTGCACCACGACGCTACACTTTTCAGGTAGTCCCAACTGTGCACGCAAAGAATTAAAAACATAAAATCCACCGAGTCCAGTTGCGGGCCCTCGTCCAGCTGAGCCACCTTTGTCTAGTGGTTTACCCGTGAAAGTTGCACCAGTTTCATCTCCAGTAATTTTCGCATATTCATCCGCCATCCAAGCCATTATTTCAGGAGTCGTATTCACATCTGGGGCAGGAACATCTTTTTTGGGTCCTAAAATGTCCGCAAATCTTCGCACCCATCCGCGAGAAAGTCTTTCTAGCTCTACCTTTGATAATTCTTTCGGGTCAACTGCTATTCCGCCTTTACCTCCGCCCATAGGAATTCCTGCCACGGCACATTTGAGTGTCATCCAGAAGGCGAGAGCCTTCACTTCGTTTATTTCAGTATCTTTGTGATATCTGATTCCACCTTTGTAAGGCCCTAGGGCATTATTATACTCAACTCTGTATCCTTCAAAAATTTTTATAGAACCATCATCCATTTTGACTGGTATAGAAACTTTGATGTCGCGGTCGGGTTCTCTCAATCGCATAATAAACTCATTACCAAAGTCTTTTATCTTCGCGACTTTATCTAATTGAGACATTCCATTTTGAAAAGGGTTTTGCATAAGTTATTTTAGTTAATTTATAATGTGAGCAACAATTATAATATTTTAAAAATGAACTTGCTATGAATTTTTTAGGTGATTTTTTCTAATATTTCTAGTTCTTCTTTGGA
>JAKALG010000006.1:0-12151 GCA_021813235.1 bacterium | reverse complement strand
TGAAAAGGGTTTTGCATAAGTTATTTTAGTTAATTTATAATGTGAGCAACAATTATAATATTTTAAAAATGAACTTGCTATGAATTTTTTAGGTGATTTTTTCTAATATTTCTAGTTCTTCTTTGGAATTTGCGCCTAAGGCTTCATGAGGAGCTATTTTTATTGCTTCAATTTTTTCTTTATTATCATGAGCTATTTTGAAAAGATCTGTCAGATAATATTCATTTTGAACATTATTATTTTTTATTTTTTCTAAATTTTTCCAAAGCCATTTCGCATCAAAAGCATAACATCCTGCGTTCACTTCTTTTATCTTTTTTTCTTTTTCACTTGCATCTTTGTATTCACGAATTCCTACAACCTTAGCATTTTTCCTTAGGATTCTACCGAAACGGAGGAAAGCCATTCTCCAATCTTTAAAATCAGACAATTTTGTCGTCGCGAAAGTTATTTTAGTTTTTGCTTTAAGATGTTTTTCTATTAAATTTTTAATTGTTTTAGGAGTGATAAGTGGCTGGTCTCCAGATAAGACAATGATATGTTCTGCACTTTTACAAATTTTCTTTGCAGAGGCAACTGCGTGTCCAGTGCCTAGCTGTTCTTTTTGCAGAGCGTAAAAACATTTATTTTTTAATTCAGATTTTACGAGTTTGGCCTTGTGTCCTACTATCGCTATAGGCTTCTTGTGGAATGCTTTTTCGGCCGATTCCAGAATATACCTTATCATCGGTTTATTTCTAAATTTCACTAAAACTTTCGGTAATTCGCTTTGCATTCGGGTGCCTTTTCCAGCCGCTAAAATCAATATTTCAAATTTGTCTTTTTTCATACGTTTAGAGATTATATACCAAAAAAGGATTATTGCTAGTTGATTTATTTGTTAAAATAGTCAAAATTATGTTAAAATTTGGAGATTGTTTATGATAAAAAAGATTCTTTTTCTTCTATTTTTTATTTCCGGATTTTGTGCCTTATTGTATCAAACAGTCTGGTTACGGTTGGCTTTTGCTGATTTTGGTGTGAATACTCAAGTTATCTCAGTCGTAGTTTCAGTTTTCATGCTAGGGCTTGTCTTGGGCTCTTTTGTAGGAGGTAGATATTCGATTCAGCTAGCAAAAAAACATAAAATCACATCATTATATTTTTATGCTTTCGCTGAAGCAGGTGTTGGGCTCGGGGCCTTTTTGGTCCCAAAACTTTTTTCTCTTGGGCACAATTGGCTTTTGAGTTTTGGAGAAACGAATTCCACTCTCTATCTCGCACTTTCTGCCCTGGTTTTATCTCTCGCAATGTTGCCATGGTGTTTTTTAATGGGAACGACTATCCCACTCATTATGGATTACATCAATCGACACTTGGCAAAAGATAAAAATGGTTTTAGTTTTTTGTATCTAGCAAATACTTTTGGAGCTATGGCTGGCACTTTGATAACGGCACTCATTTTAATAGAATCATTAGGATTTAAAAATACTTTATTTTTTGCTGCATGCTTAAATTTCTTAATTGCCACGATGGCTATCTTCTTGGCTAGAAAATTAAAAAAGAATGAGAGCGAAACGATAGAAAACGAGGAGAAAAATTTGTGGAGACTGAAAGATTTGAATAGCAAAGATAAATTTATTTTAGGTTTGTTATTTACTACTGGATTTTCTTCGGTAGGCTTTGAGGTCATTTGGAACAGATTATTCACCCCAATTTTGGAAACTTCTGTCTATGCCTTTGCTTTTATATTATTTATGTATCTATTAGGAACTTGTTTTGGACTTTTGCACTATCGTTCTGATTTTAAAAAGGAAAAAGTTTTGTCAGTTGGATTTCTTTTGATTTTTCTAAGCATCATGAGTGTAGTTCAAATCTGGTTTGTAGATCCGAGGTTTCATTTAGGCGCTTTAGGAGTGATGTTGTGTATAGGTTCTATCTCATATTTATTAGGTTATTTGACCCCAAAACAAATAGATGAATTGTCGGAAGGAAATCCAAACATCGCTGGGTTAGCTTATGCTATAAATTTATTAGGTTGTATTTTAGGGCCTTTACTTGTTTCTTATGTTTTCTTGCCACTTGTCGGTTCTAAATTTTCTATCATTTTAATGAGTTTGCCTCTTTTTATATTTTTCTTTAAAAAGAATGAAATGATAATTTTATCTAGAAATACTAGGCAAACAGTTTTAGCTACAGTATTCATCTTGATACTAATCACTACCGGTTTCGGCACGACTTATGAAGAATGGTTGGATGCATCAAATAAAATAATTAAAAATGATTATAATGCGACGACCTTAGCAGCGACTTTGGAAGCAAACAATCCTCGCTCTAAATATCTCATGGTCAACGGAGTAGGGATGACGATGCTTACTCCTATAACCAAAGTGATGGCGCATTTGCCTTTATTTGCCTTACCTCCGGGTCCTAAAAATGCTTTAGTTGTATGTTTTGGTATGGGTACCACTTTTCGCTCGGTCATAAGCTGGGGCATTCCTACCACGGCTGTCGAATTGACCCCGAGCGTCGGGGAACTCTTTCCTTATTTCTTTGATGATACGGCTAAAATTTTAGCTGATAAAAATAATAAAATTGTTATTGACGACGGAAGAAGATTTTTAGAACGTACCACTGGCAAATATGATTTAGTCGCTATTGATCCTCCTCCACCTGTAATATCTGCTGGTTCAAGTTTGCTTTATTCGGAAGAGTTTTATCAAATTATAAAAACGCATTTGACTCCTAGCGGAATTCTCGCGCAATGGTATCCAGAAAAAAATGACAAAACATTACAAGCTGTCGCGCGCTCACTCGTCGAAGTATTTCCTCATGTAGAAGTTTATAAATCAATCACAGGAAATGGATATCATTTTCTCGCTTCCAACAGCCCGATAGTTATGAAGACAGCAGGGGAGATTCTTAAAAATATGCCTCTCAATGCACAAGCTGATTTGATGGAGTGGAACGACGACAATGAGCCAAATGTCGGGAGTTATATAAATAAAATACTTGATGGTAAACAAGATATAAATGAATTGCTGAATAAAGACGAAAAAATAAAAGTCACCGACGATCAGCCTTATAATGAATACTTCTTTTTGCGTAATACAAATTAGATTGACTTTTATATTATATGTGATATGATTTATTTGAAAATATATTGAAAACATAAATTTTTAGGAGGTATTATGCCTTTATTATTTAAGTTCATTTTGTACTCTATTGCCGGAACGATATTCATTATTACGGTAGTAGACCAACTTTGTATCTCTGCCGAGAAGAGAAATTTCTTAAAATTAAATTCTTCTCTCGTTTGGAGAACAACGAAAGGAGAAAGGGTACTTAAGTGGCTAAAAATTATTTCATTTGTTCTTGTTGTAGCCACAGTCATTTTTTCTCTTAAAATTCAATGATTTTAGATCCCTTGTCTTGTTAATTCGGACAAGGGATTATTTATTTAGATATTTTTTCTTCTTAATATATCAACAGTTAGGTTATGTATGTAGTGAAGAATTACTGTTATCCAAATAGTGCCTGTCCATATCGTGACCATAGCAGCGATAGGTCCGAAAATGAGCCCCGTATATAAGACCTGATGCAATGTTTCTCTTTTTGTCTGCCATCTATAATTTCTCAAATGCCATAGGCCGAATAGCACTGAAGATATAATTATAGAAAAAAATGGAGAAAAAAATATTAATAATCCGAATAGAATAAAACCCCTAAAAACAACTTCTTCATAAATACTAGAAAAGAATATGTATATTCTCCAAGGATAACGTCCATAAACTTTTCTAGTCTTGATATATTGTATTAATTGAGTGATGAAAGCGATTGCAATCAAAGAGCAGATAAAAATTACTTGCATTTTTGGACTTAAAAATCCTACTTGTTTTAAACTAAATACTCCTAAAGATTCCATAACTATTAGTATAGCAAAATGTTTTTAAATTGCGGAGGCGGTGAGATTTGAACTCACGATTAGGTTTCCCCAATGCCGCTTTTCGAGAGCGGTGCCTTCAACCACTCAGCCACGCCTCCTTACTTTGTTCGTCGTCGTGTCTTCGTGCCCTCTCGGGCCCTTCCTTATGTCTTTATGCTAAAGCATATTAGACATTTCTGCAAAAGCAGAATCAGATAAAATATGAGAAGCAGTTCATATTTTATAGCCACGTCTCCGTAATGTAATTTACCACTTTTTGCGATTTTTTCAAAAATAATATAATATATAGCCATTGGCCCTATCGTCTAACGGTTAGGACATCGCCTTTTCAAGGCGGTAATCAGAGTTCGATTCTCTGTAGGGTCACTGCGACAAAACTGAGCACTCTTTACGAGTGCCTTTTTTGTGCAGTGATCCTAAGTAAGCAAACTACTTTGCTTACGTCAGAGAATCGAAGAGCTTTTCATTATTAGTGAAAAATTCATTTTGAACTAATTGAAAAGGTGTACTGAACCTGTAAGGTTCGATAAGTGTACCCACGGTCTCTGTAGGGTTTTTAATAATTTGTGGACCACGTAAACACTGTACGCGAAGCGTTTAAAATTCGGACGTTGGACGTCCGTAAACAAAGCTTTGTGATAAAGAAGATATTTCTAAACTTTTTATGGTTAATTTTATAGTTTGCTTATCAAGCAATGTAGAAAGTTCCTTCTTTTCTCTATCAAAGAATTTATGAAGTTTTTTATTCTCTTCAATAGGTTTAGTTTTATAAGCATATATTATGGCTTGTAAATTAAAAAGATGTTGAGATATTTTTTGCAGATATTCGGCAGACTTATTTGTCATAACTTAAATTGTATTACAAATATCTATAAAAACCCACTAAATTTTCTACTGCTATCTACTTTTAGATATATTCACGTTGCCCCCTGACCCAGTCTATCCTTTGTTTAAAAGAGATTTTTATATTAGTTAGAAAACATACAAGAGAGAAATAATCCGTTGTTTCCTTGTAAAATTGGTTGTATACTTACTAGACAATTTAATAGATTGACCTAACCCTATTGTATTTACAATAGGTATGGTCTAAAGACCCATAGAAGATACTGAACCCCGCGTTCAGCAACTCTTCTATGGGCTATACAGGGAAACTTGTATAGGGTCGCAAGACCTAGCTGGCGTGGGGTTCTGTGTTTCTCACGTTAGCTTTTATTAGCTAATTTTTATTTTATGAAAAAAATAAGTTGGATTTTTGGTGCTGTTATATATTCATTTTTTATTGCAATGATTCCTGCTTTAATTTTAGCATTAAGCGAAATTATTAATTGGTTTATGCAAAATAATCATTCTATGTGGTTAATTTATGGAACTTTTTTTGTGATAGGATTGATAATACAGTTTTATAGACCATTATATAAAAATAGTTAAAATATGTTTGAATTTTTATATATTTTTTGCTATGATTAAGTGAGTATGTCAAATACTGAAGAAGAAAACAATGAAGAACTAATAACGACTGAAGATGAAATAGTAGATAATTACTTTACCGATACTTTATATACTCATCCATTTAAAAACGAAAAAGGTAAGTATTTTACTGTTGTTTCCAAAGATAGAGAGGGTGCTATTGTTATTGATGCCGAACATACATACCCATTTAGAAACAAAATTAAAACAACCCTAACTTTCATAAAAAACCATAATGATATAACTGATATCTCTTTTAAGAGATTCAAATACTATAAGCATAAAAAATGGGTTGAACAAGAGGAACAGATAACATTTTCTTATCCCTTTTTTAAAAAATTAATTGGATTTTTACAATCATTATCCAAACTTAATTTAAATGACATTAATGAAAGACGAATTGGAATTGCTGACAGTCCTAAGTTTGATGAAGAAACAATAAAAAATTTCAATACGATTTCTCTTAGACCAGAAGGACAGGAACTTATTAAGCAGTTTATAAAAAATGGACATGTTACTTCAACTGATATAGTGAATATTGGTTATAGAAAAACGCAATTAGAAATTTTTAGTAAATTACTTAACGAAAAAGATTATATCTTGGAATATATAAAACTAAATAATATTAAAAGTGAAAACCTAGAAGCAGTCTGGCAACACTTTTTTGAAACAAATGACTGGATATTTGGCTATGGTTTAAATTTTATATTCAACGAACCACTGGAAGGTAAAAAATTAGAGCAAATTGTTCAAGGTTCTGACGTATCAAAATCTGGGAAAAGGACAGATGGTTTATTAAAAACTAATGGTATTTTGAGTTCTTTGTGTTTAGTTGAAATAAAAACTCCCGATACTCTTTTGTTAAAACCCGTTACAAACCCTTATAGAGTTGATTGTTGGCAGACATCTGATGAACTTAATGGAGGAATTATACAAGCACAAAAAACAGCACACAAAACGGTTCACAATATCACAATAAGTCCTGAGCTTAGATTATATGACGACAAAGGTAATCCAACAGGAGAAGTAATTTTTTCCTATCAACCAAAATCTTATCTTATAGTTGGTAATTTACTTGAGTTTAAAACCGAAAAAGGTGTTAATAAGGAAAAGTTTTCTTCTTTTGAATTATTAAGGAAAAATATCATAAGTCCTGAAATTATAACTTTTGATGAATTATACGAGAGGGCAAAATTTATTGTTCTGCAATCTCAAAAAAATATCAAATAAAAAGTCTAAATATGAATATAGAACAACTTGAAAAACAATTAGATAGAACTTCAGAATGGATAAAAGCCACCGATCAAAAAGTGAGTATCTTTCTTACTTTGCAAGGGTTAATATTAACTTTTTTATCACCTTCTTTATACAAACTTATAATTAATTCTTATTTTTATCATGATATATGCTCTTTTATTTTTATTTTACTTTGTGTGATACTTCTTATTTTAGGAACTACAATTTCTGTAATCGTAGTTATTCCAAAACTAAAAAATGATAACAAGAAATCCTTTCTATATTTTAGGGATATCGTTTCTATAAAAATAGAAGACTATAAAAAGCATGTTAAAGAATGGACATCAGAAAAATATGAAGAAGCAATACTTGAACAAATTTATGTTTTATCAGGAATTGTAAATAAAAAACAAGAACAGTTTATAGAAGCAGTTTCATTATTCACGTTAGGTATTATATTATTGTTATTATATTTTATACTCGTTTTTTAATATGTCAGAATTCAGAGACAATTTAATTAAAGACACAAATATTTTTTTTGATGGGGACTACGATGTCATTGATGGAAGAGGTATTCCAGAAGCAAAAGATATTGTATTTGGGACACAGGGTAAAAAAGTTGAATTAGCAATGCTGTTTATTGATATTAAAGAATCAACAAAAATAGTTGATGCTTTTCGCTTAACCACCTCAGCAAGAATGTATCAAGCATTTTTAAGGGGTATAACTTTAATTGCTTTAAAAAATGATGGAGAAGTTAGAAGTTTTAATGGTGATGGAGTTTTAGTCACTTTCTATGGTGGTTCAAAGTGTAATAATGCGGTTCGCACAGCATTACAAATGATGGACTTTGTTAACACTATATTAAAACCTAAAATTAATGCTTATTTTAACCGCAATAAACAGGCAGATAATTTATTTTTTGATTGCGGAATAGGTATAGATGTAGGAGATGTATTAGTAGTTAGAGGTGGGGCTAGAGGAGATAATAATAATGATTTAGTTTGGGTAGGTAATGCTACTAATTTTGCTGTGAAATTATCAGCTCAAACAAAGAAGGAAATAGAAACTTCCGAAGGTAGAAAAACCATTAAATATAATATCCATATAACGAACAGAATATATAATCAATTAAAACCAGAGCTAAAAACATTAAAAGGAAGCTTATTTTCAACTATTTGGCAAAAATACTCTGTTGGTTTACTTTTAGGTCTTTCAAATTCAGATTTTCGCTATAGAACAAATAAAACCTTACCATTTTAGATATATAACTAAAGATGTTCTATAATTTATTGGGTAATGAACTAAATTGCTTTTAAGTCTTTTTATCTTTATAATAAAGGAGTTTTTAAAGAATTAAGATTTAAGCTCAACATGAGAAAAAACATTATTCCAATTAATAATCATATTTTCAATGGAGTTCCATTGCAGATATGGTGAGCTCACCAAATGGATAAAAAATTATTTAATGTGCATCCTGATGTTTTGAAGCTAGGATTTGTAAGCTTTTTGACTGATATTAGTTCTGAAGCAATATTTTCAGTATTCTCTATATTTTTTACTGTCATAGTTGGCGCATCTGCTTCTTTACTCGGCTTGATTGAAGGATTTTCAGATTTTTCTGCTTCTTCTTTAGATTATTTTGCTGGCTGGTTGTCGGATAGATTAGGGAAAAGAAAACCATTAGCCCTTATTGGTTATGGATTTTCAACCTTGGCAAAGTTAATGCTTTTGATTGGGACGTCTGTCGCAGCACTCGCTTCTTTTAGAATTATTGAACGTTTAGGTAAAAGTTTTCGTGGTCCACCGAGAGATGCTTGGCTTTCGGATGTTGCAGAAGAAAAGAATAGGGGATATGCCTTCGGTTTACACAAAGCTATGGATAAATTAGGTGCCGTTTTGGGACCTGTGATTGCTTATTTTTTGCTTCTTTGGCTGGGGACTAGCCTCGGTACATTCCACACTATTTTTATTATAGCGATAGTCGCAGCGGCTATTTCCGTTGTCGTTCTTATGTTGATGAAAGACCGCCCTGGAATTCCACACGAGAGAGAAAACATTTTTAAAGCTTGGGGAACTTTAAGCAAAAGATTTAAACTCTTTCTTATTCCAGCAGGTATTTTTTCTTTAGCCTATTTTAGTTTCGGTTTTCTCCTCCTCCGAGCTTATACCATAGGTTTTGCAATTAAAGATGTAGTACTACTCTATGCGCTTTTCAATATTTCTTTCGTATTAATATCCATACCTATAGGTAAGTTGGGTGATTTAATCGGACGAAAATATATCATTGTTTTAGAATATTTGATTTACATTATAATGTCTCTAGGTTTTATTTTTGCGACAGAAAAATGGGAAGTGATAGTTTTATTTTTATTATTTGGAATTTTTTACAGTATTGATGAAGCCCAAGGCAAAGCATTTATTACCGACATAGAGAAAGATAGGAGAGCGACAGCGATAGGTATGTACAATTTTATTACGGGCTTGATTTATCTTCCTGCTTCAGCAATAGCAGGCCTGCTTTGGGTTTTCAATCCTATATACGCCTTTATCTTTGCGGCAATTGTAGCATTTATTGCTATGGGTGCTTTTATTTTTCTTCGACCTTGGAGCGATGTAATCGTAGAAAAGAATAAAAGATTAGCCTAAAAAAACAAAAACCCGGGATACATTACTTTAAAAAGTAAACCGGGTTTTTAAATTTTTTAAAATACTTCTGAAACTGAATCCATTTTTGGTTTCTGATAGATATGCTATCAAAAAAACAAAAAGGATTATTGCAATACCAGTATAAGCAGAATAAAAAATGCAGATTACTGGTATTGTGATTATTATGCTTAAAACGATAACTCCCTTCAAAAAATCCTCCTTTAATTTAATTTTTTACTAAATAGTGAAAGAAGATAGAAAATGACGGTACTTATCAAGACAAGTACGATAGTAGGTTTTATAGAATTGCTTATTTCACTTGAAAACAAACAATAGATTAGAAAACCTATTATAAAAATAAAAACCGGTAAGGTTTTTAAATCTTTCATCTTTTCCTCCATTTTTAAGGTTTTTCCGTATTTAGACTAGCAATTTAAAGGCGAATTGTCAAAAGATTACTTTGTATGAATATATAGGTAAATATCTTCCAAAGCACGAACAGCATCGCCAGCAGCGATGTTGTTTTGATGATATAAAACATCGGTACAATCTCCAGCAGCCCAAATACCTGGAACATCTGTCTTTTGGTTTAATGGATTTATTTTTACGCGTCCTATCTCATCAAGAGGAAGAATGTCTTTAGCAAAGTCTGTACTTGGGATCTGTCCGATTTCAACGAAGATACCCGAGACTTTTAGTTCAGTTTCCGTACCTGTAGTTTTATCTTTAAAAACTATTCCTTCTACAAATTTATCTCCTTTTATTTCCATAATCTCAACATTCTTGATTGCTTTCATTTTGGGATTTTTCAAAACTTTTTCAACTGTCACTTCGTCTGCACGGAAAGCTTCACTTCTGTGAAGTAGCGTTACGGATTTACAATATGCGAGGAGTTGAGCGGCAGATTCAAAAGCGGCGTTGCCTCCGCCGACAACGACAACGTCTTGGTCTGCAAAAAGCGGACCATCGCAAGAAGCACAATAGGTGAGTCCTTTGTGTTCAAGTTTGTCAGCATTTTTCGCTTCTAATTTTCTGCGTCCGCTACCTGTCGATATCAATACTGTTTTAGTTAAAAATTCTTCGCCTGTATCAGTTTTTATTTTAAAAAGGTTTTCTGATTTTGAAATCATCTCTACTCTCATACCTTCTTTGACTTCTAGTGTTTGGCTGGCTCCAGAGTTGGCAAGAACGTGTTTTTTGAAGCCTTCTGCAAGTTCCGCGCCGGAAATAGAAGGAGTACCAATCCAGTTGAAAATCTGTTCGGATACGACAGATTGCCCACCCCATTCAGATGTTATAAATAAAGTATTAAGTCTTTTTCTGGAGGCGTATACAGCAGCTGCAGAACCTGCAGGGCCACCGCCTACAATTATTAAATCGTATATCATTTCTATATTATAGCACGAGAGTCAACTAATTCTTTTTTCTTCGGAGAAAAGCTGGAACAGCGCTCCAGTCTTCTGTTTCATCATCTACAATTATTTCTTCAGTCGTATCTGCCTTCTTCTCCATCTTTTTTATAAATTCGTTATTACCATTATTATTGGAAGTAGAGTTTTGAATAGTATTATGAATTTCTTTTATAGCTCCCGCTTTGTTTTCTTCTTTTAGTATTGTTTGATTTAAAACATTTGTTCCACTAAAAAGATTTTTACTACGAGGCATTTCACTACCAAAGCTCGTAGCAATGACGGTAACTTTCAATTCACCCTTCTTCAATTTATCGTCTCGGATAGTACCGAAAATAACCTTCGCATCTTTATCGATAGATTCTGTGATTATTTTTGCAGCTTCTTGTATCTCGTGAATAGTTATATCGTCTCCACCAGAAATAGCGAAGAGTACGCCCTTAGCTCCATTGATAGAAACCTCCAAAAGAGGAGAATTTATAGCCTGTAAGGCTGCTTTAGCAGCACGGCCGTCACCAGAAGCGAGACCAATACCCATAAGTGCGCTTCCAGCGTCAGACATAATAGCTCTAATATCCGCGAAGTCTACGTTGATGATACCAGGAGTAGTGATGAGGTCGGAGATACCTTCCACAGCTTGTCGTAAAACGTTGTCACAATTTGCGAAAGCATCTTTGAAGTTTGTAGTTTTATCTGCGAGTTGAATTAATTTATCATTTGGAATAATAATAATTGCGTCCACTTCTTTTGCCAAATCTTCAATTCCTTTTTCTGCGATTTTCATTCGGTGATTACCTTCAAAGAAAAATGGTTTAGTGACGACAGCGACAGTCAAGATGCCTTGTTCCTTTGCAGCACGAGCAACGATAGGCGCAGCACCTGTGCCTGTGCCTCCACCCATTCCGCAAGCGACGAAAATCATATCTGCGCCTTTGATGGTGTCTTGAATTTCTGATTTTGTTTCTTCAGCTGCTTTTTTACCAACTTCTGGATTCATCCCAGCACCTAGACCTTTGGTAAGATTTTTCCCGATGTGGATTTTCTTCTCTGCGAGAGAATGATGCAAGTCTTGGGTGTCTGTATTCATACAAATAAAAGACACACCTTTGACTTTGGAGTTGATCATGTGGTTGATGGCGTTCTTGCCAGATCCACCTATACCGATGACCATAATACGAGCAAAACTTTCTATTTCAGGGTTTAATTTAGGCATATTTTTTATATTTATCCCGCCAAAGCAGGACAGATTATTTATTAATAAAATTTGTTATTTTTATATACCCTATAATAGCAGAAAATTATATTTTGGCTAGTGCCAAAAATAGAGAGCCTGGAGGGCAGTCTAGGGCATCAATTCTTTAATATTTGACTTTAAAATGCTTTTTATTTTTTTAAAAACATTTGGAAGTGAGCCTTCAGTATAAGAATTATCTTCGTCAGGAGAAATGATAAGTCCTAAGGCTAC